>CATLEQ010000148.1 GCA_949915905.1 uncultured Lachnospiraceae bacterium
CAGGTTCACGTCCGCGTTAGCCAGATCACCAATCGTGTAAATCTCCAATTTATTCAACGTTTCCACGCTCGAATGCCCCGCCATGAACAAGTCGCCGATCGGCAGCGGCCACATTTTCACCGGCACTTCTTCCAAAAACAAGGTATGTACCTTGTCCGGCTTTTCAAAGTCCGACGCCATCTTGGCCAACAATTTATTTGAGGAGATGCCGATATTGACGGTAAATCCAAAATGCCGCTTCACCTCGTTCTTCATCTCCACCGCCGCCGCGACCGGCGAGGCAAACCTTGGCGCGATGTTCGTAAAGTTCATATAACATTCGTCCACACTGACCTGCTCAATCTCCGACGTATAGGTGCGCAGAAAATCCATCAATTGGCGGCTTTTCTCCCGATACATTTTGTGACTAGGAGCCACCATTACCAGATTCGGACACTTGCGAAAGGCATTCGCCACCGGTTCCCCGGTACGAATGCCATATTTTTTCGCGGGGACGGACTTCGCCAGCACCACGCCATGACGCGACTTCTGGTCACCGCCGATGATGGCCGGAATCTCGCGAATGTCCGTCTTCGCCCCATTTTTTAATTGTTCCACCGCCGTCCAGCTAAGGAAGGCGGAATTCACGTCAATATGGAAGATGATCGGCTGCATGTGTATTCCTCCCATTGGCCAAAAAATTCTGCAGAAATCACGCCTCCTGCGGCAGGTGTTTCACGTCCGCGCTCAACTCGCCGTCCACCACGTCAATCAGAATCGTGTCGCCCCGCGAGACATTTCCCCCGAGAATCAGCCGCGCCGCCAGCGTTTCCACATGCTTCTGCAGATATCGCTTCAAAGGCCTCGCCCCATACATCGGGTCAAATCCTCCCTCGACGACGTAACGCCTCCCCGCCTCGGAAAGTTCCACGCCAAGCTCCCGTTCCGAAAGACGCGCGTTGACATCTTTCAGTAACAAGTCAATAATGCCACAAATATTGTCTTTCGTCAATGGCTTGAACATGACGATTTCATCCAGGCGGTTCAAAAACTCCGGCCTGAAATGCGCCCGCAGTTCGTTCATCACTTGTGTCTGGCTCTCCTGCGCGATGGAACCGTCGTCCTTGATGCCCTCCAACAAGTAATGTGCGCCAATGTTGGACGTCATAATCAGAATCGTGTTTTTAAAGTCCACGGTGCGCCCCTGCGAATCCGTGATGCGCCCGTCGTCCAACACCTGCAAGAGCACGTTGAACACGTCCGGATGCGCCTTCTCCACCTCGTCGAAAAGCACCACCGAGTACGGCTTCCTGCGCACCGCCTCGGTCAGCTGTCCGCCCTCGTCGTAGCCGACGTATCCCGGAGGTGCCCCGATCAGCCTGGACACGGAATGCTTCTCCATATATTCGCTCATGTCGATACGCACCATGTTGCTCTCGTCGTCAAACAAGCTCTGCGCCAAGGCCTTGGCCAACTCCGTCTTGCCCACGCCGGTCGGTCCCATGAACAAAAACGACCCTATCGGCTTATCCGGGTCCTTGATGCCCGCCTTGGAGCGAATGATGGCCTCCGTCACCATCTCCACGCCCTCGTCCTGGCCAATGACCCGCTTGTGCAGCTCGTCGGCCAGATGCAGCGTCTTGTTGCGCTCGCTCTCGTTCAACTTCGCCACCGGAATCCCCGTCCAGCGGGAAACGATGCGGGCAATCTCCTCGTCCGTCACGGCCTCGTGCACGAGGGACATCTCCTTTTCCCGCACGCGCTCCTCTTCCTCATCCAACTGCTTCATGAGCTGCGGGAGACGGCCATACTGCAGTTCGGCGGCCTTGTTCAGGTCATACTTCTGCTGCGCCATCTGGATGTCCTTGTTGACCTGCTCGATTTCCTCACGGATTTTCTGCACGCGCTCCACGGAAGCCTTTTCATTGTCCCACTGCGCCTTGCGCCCGGCAAAATCCTCCCGAAGCCCCGCCAATTCCTCCTGCAAATGCTCCAAACGCTCACGGCTTAGGCGGTCTTCCTCTTTCTTTAACGCCTCTTCCTCAATCTCCAGCTGCATAATCCGCCGACTCAATTCGTCAAGCTCGGTCGGCATGGAATCCAGTTCCGTCTTAATCAACGCGCACGCCTCGTCCACCAGGTCGATGGCCTTGTCCGGCAGGAAACGGTCGGAAATATAACGATGGGAAAGGGTCGCCGCCGCCACCAGCGCGCTGTCGGTAATCTTCACGCCATGGTAGACCTCGTAACGTTCCTTTAAGCCCCGCAAAATGGAAATCGCGTCTTCCACAGTCGGCTCATCCACCAACACCGGTTGGAACCGCCGCTCCAGTGCCGCGTCCTTCTCAATGTACTGCCGGTACTCGTCCAGCGTCGTCGCCCCGATACAATGTAACTCGCCCCGCGCCAGCATCGGCTTTAACATGTTGCCCGCATCCATGGCCCCGTCCGACTTGCCCGCGCCGACAATCGTATGCAACTCGTCAATGAAGAGAATGATTTTCCCGTCACTGTTTTTCACGTCCTCCAGAACGGCCTTCAACCGTTCCTCGAACTCGCCCCGATACTTCGCGCCCGCCACCAGAGCCCCCATGTCCAGGGAAAACACCGTCTTGTCCTTAAGCCCCTGCGGCACGTCGCCGCGCACGATACGCTGCGCCAGACCTTCCACGACCGCCGTCTTGCCCACGCCCGGCTCGCCGATTAGCACCGGATTGTTCTTCGTCTTCCGCGACAAAATGCGGATAATGTTGCGGATTTCCTCGTCGCGGCCGATGACCGGATCCAACTTCTGCTCCCTGGCCCGCTCGACCAAGTCCTGCCCGTACTTATTCAAGGTGTCATATGTCGCCTCCGGATTGTCACTGGTCACGCGCTGGTTGCCCCGCACCGTGGACAACGCCTGCAAAAACGTGTCACGGTCAATGGCAAACTCCTTGAACAACGCCTTTATTTCCCTGCCGGCATATTTTAACAAGGCAAGGAACAAATGCTCGACGGACACGTACTCGTCTCCCATCTGCTTCGCCTCGTCCTCGGCATGAATCAACACGTTGTTCAAATCCTGCCCGACGTACACCTGCCCGCCCTGCACCTTGGTGCGCTTCGCAAGTGCCTCCTCCACGCGGTTGACAAACAGTGTCCCCTGGATGCCCATTTTCTCGAGCAGCTTTAAAATCAGGCCGTCCTCCTGCGTCACCAACGCATAGAGCAAATGCTCCTGCGCAATCTCCTGGTTGCCGTACTCATAGGCAATCTTCTCACAAGACTGCACCGCCTGAATGGAATTCTGTGTAAACTTCTGAATGTTCATATGCCACGCCCTCCTTTATTCTTTACTGCTTATCTTATCATCACTTACGGCTTGATGGCAACAACAATTTGCCGCCCTTGTTCTACTTCGTCTATAACATTATCACAAATTGTTAGCCACGTCAAGCCTTGAGTGCTAAATTGTATTAAAATTGTATTCGCGCCGGGGCAGGCTACGTAAGCAACGCATATCTTTCTGTCCAATGCATATTTAAAGGGGCAGGCCGTCCGCCTACCCCTTGATGCTCTCCACGTAGCTTCTCATCTCTTCCCTGCTTTTTACCTGCCTCGCACCCTCCACGATTGCATCCTGCCGTTCCTTTGACAGCGACGCGAAACGGTTCAAAACGTCCGAATGCATGGCAAGCTCCATGGTAAAGCCAATCGGAAGCTCTTCATTACGAATTATATCCCCTTGAATCCTATCGTCTTGAATCATACCATCACCTCATGAGTAGTATGGTTGATTTTCACCATTTCTATTCATTCAGCAAGCACCATCTCCTTCACGGTTTTTACATAATGTTCCGCTACTTGTTCGTCAAAGGAAATGACCCGCGACCACATTCTTAGCCCTTGATAATAATACAAAACCATGTCCGCGACCTGCCCCGCATCAACCGATTTAAATTCTTTCGTCTCCATCCCGTAATTCAACAAACTTGTCCACCGCTTTTTTGCCTTATCATTGATGGCCGCAAAAAACGCTTCATTCCCAAGATTGGCATACTCGTAAATGGCAAGGCTCAAGGATAACTCTTTCTCCATGATTTCGGCCCGAATCTCCCCGAGCATGTCTTCCAAAATCGACTTCGCACTTTCCTTTTTCTCAATACGATCCGCTATCACATATTCCTCCGACAAAATTTCCGAAAAAATCTGCTCCGTCCCGGAATAATAGCGATAAAGCCCTCCCCTGCTCAATCCCGTCTTTTCACAAATGTCCGTCATCGTCACCGCCTTAAATCCCTTTTCGGCAAACAGCCGGTATGCCTGCTGACGGATTTTTCCTTTCGTATTCTCGGCCTTATTTCCCATGGTGCCCCTCCCTGTCCATGCCTTTCCAGATTCTTATTCCAATCCTTCGTTTCAGGCTTCCATCTCCTTTCGCAGAATGGAATACATGCAATATGAGTGCAGCTCTCCGTTTTTATATACGCCGTCGCGCATCGTTCCCTCATAGGTAAATCCCGCTTTTTCCAAGACACCTCTCGACCCCGCATTATCCGCAAATGGCTCGGCAAATATGCGGACGATGTCAAACGTCTCGAACGCCTCTTTACAAATCATTACGACGGCCCTTGACACAATGCCCTGCCGCCAATATTCCTCTGCAAGCCAGTATCCCAGCTCCGCGGATTTCTCATACACGTCATCCTTCACAGTGATCCCGATGCCCCCGACGGCCTTTCCATCCACCTCGATTGCGTAATTGAGCTGCTTCTTCCCCTCGCCGGAAATGCCGTCATTCGAAGCACGATCATTCAAACCACCTCCATTTGAAAGGCAGTCGTTGATAAACCAATTGGCATCCTCCAACGTGTACGGATTCGGGAATGTATTTCGCAAATTCCTGGCAATCCTGGGATTGTTCGCGGCCTTGGCCAAGAAGCCGGCATCCTCCGTTTTCCACGCCCTAAGTCTAAACTCCTTCATATTGTTCTCTCTCCTTTCAAAAACGACACCGATGTCTTTTTTAAATTATACGACACTAGTGTCGCTTTTGTCAAGTGCTAAGTACTAATTATTCTACCCCCACATTTCCGCTGTTTAACCCGTTTGAGCCTTCGTCCAGTGGCAACCATTCTAGCACCTTGTGGATATAGGTATCCCAGAAATCCCATTCATGGCCGCCAGGGCCTTCTTCATATATCACGTCGACTCCTTCCGCCAACAGAAACTCCCGATACTTTCTATTGGCGCCAACCAAAAAATCTTCCGTCCCGCAGCAAAGATACAGTTTCGGAATTTCTGCACCTTTTTCCTTTAGGCCGAGAATCAGTGCCTCGTAATCCATGTCACTTCCTTTAAACTTGCTCAAATCGCCCAACACGGACTCATAGTAGCTTCTTTTCATAAAGGGCATCGGCGCGTCATTGTCCGACTTTAAAATATCCTCCATCAATAATCCACTGGAAAGTCCTGCAATGTGCGAAAATGTCTCGTGATACTTCAGTCCGTTCCGAATTGCACCATAGCCACCCATGGAAAGTCCTGCGATAAACGTATCCTTCCTTTCATGGGACAATGGAAACATTCTTCTTGTCATTTCCACCAGTTCTCGTCCAATATATTCACCAAAATAAGCCCCTTCCCTCGGATTATCCACATAAAACCGATTCTCTCCTGCCGGCATCACGACTGCCAGATTCTTTTCCTGCGCCCACCGCTGAATCCTCGTTCCGTCTATCCAGTCCGAATGATTCCCCAGCATGCCATGCAAAAGATAAAGTGTTTTAAATTTTTCCGGCGTGTAGGGCATTTCCCCGTTCATTTTCGCTATCTTGTCCACCGGAAGAACCACCTTGATTGTAACCGTCCTCATCAAACATTGTGATACAAAATCCACTTGTAATACCGCCATAATTTCCCTCCTATTTTCTTCGCCGTCTTGACACAGTCCGGCGAGCAGTGCCAAACCTATACGATACCGCCCACCATACTTGTCTAAAAATGTTTCTAAAAAAGAATCTAGCATTTTTATATGGTTTTTTCCTTACAAAATTTATCCTTTTTAGTGTCGTTTTGTGAACCGGTCCTTGTGAAGAAAAGACCAGTACAGCTGCTTATTATTGGGAATATAAAGAGCGGCATTTATTTCACTTCTGTTCCTGATTTGCGAAACCGAAATATAGCACTCCGAAGAGCCAATGGAATAATCCAGCCAATAATCGTACCGTTGTTGTTGCGTCACATTGACCGACTCGTTCTTCTTGACTTCTTCCAACCGGCTCAAATTCACCATTTTATTAATCCTCCTCGTATTTCACATGGAACGACGTGGCTTACATGTCCTCGGTAAACTTTCCCCGCCAGAGCCACAAATCCTTCATGATGTACTGAAGGAAAAAATAGCCTATGTTTGCCCATGTGGAAGAGGAGGCTTCCTTGCCGGAACGCCGGACTCTCACTAAATTTGTTTGATATTAACTATATGGCATTGATTCATACATATTTATATAATTGTTCCGTCATACCAAGTGGGAGGCGATTACTGACCGCCTCCCACTCTATTATCCAATCCTTTTTTCCGTGACCTACGCCTCCGACATCATGTGCCCGGCCAAACACGTCCAGTCAAACACGTCCAGCTTATGCGACCCTTTGCGCAAATGGTATCCCACCTTGCCGCCCACGGCCATCTCGTCCTCTCCGGGCTTTTCCTCCGGGAACGAATCATTTCCATACAGTTCCCATACTCTCGAAGCAAGACACGTGGCACAATGCTCGCCATCCGGATCGGCCCACGCGTCCTCGCTGCCGCTTCCCACCTGCAACAAGCGCGGTGCCACGGCGGCCAGAAGAAAATGCTGGTCAAACGGCAATTCGCCCTCTCTTCCTATATATTGTTTGAATGCCGGGGCGAACCAATGCGGGAAAAAGGCCTGGATACTTGCCAGGTTCTCCCCCGTCTTTCCACGCGAGAGCGCGGCCCCGCAACACCCCGAACCATTGGGCATGACCGCCGCAAACCGTTCGTCAAGCGCGCCGCACCAAAGTGCCGCCTTGCCGCAACGGCTGTGTCCGGCAACGGCCACCCGTTTCTCGTCAATTTCCACAATGGACGGCACACAGTCCATCACGCACGAGGCCGCGAACGCCCACACGGCGAGAATGCCCCATTCCGAACCCGCCCGCTCCTCTTTCGTGCCGAAAATCTTTGCCAGGCCGCTCGGGAATGCGGACGCATCGTCCTTCTCCACGTCATTTGCATAAAAGCCGATCAAGGCCATCCCCCGCTTCATCATTTCCCGCACCGGCCAGTGCCCGTTATCATAATCCTTGTCTAGGTCGAGCGGTTTTGGCGTAGGCATACCAAGACCCGTATTCCCTCCTGCCGCAGGCGCGCCGCTTGGCGACTGCCCGGCCATGCCCGCCAACATTTCCATAGGTGACTGCTCCATCACCACGCCAAACCGCTTTAACATGCCGGAAAACATCTCCATCATCTCCTGGGCGGACTTGCCCTCCATCTGCGCGGGCATCTTCATCGGCTCCGGCGATTTGGACTGGCTGCAAATCAATACCGCCGCCGGAACTTTTTCATCGGAAACCGGTATAAACGCCGTCACCGGAAACGTCACGCCGCCAAGTTCCGTCTTCACGTTAATTTCCGCACGAAGGTGGGTCGCGTCCAATTCCAGAACCGCTTCCCTGGCAAGCTCCTTCCAGGAAACCTCGTATGGCAGCTTGGGCCTTTTTCCATATTCAATGGCCGCGAAATCCGCCAAAATCCTTTCCCTTTTTTCCCGCCATTGTTCTATCGAGCCGCAACCCTCCAAAACGTCGGGAATCTTCATTTCCGTTTGATACATGTCTCATTCCTCCCGTCATTCTTTTGCTGCCAGTTCTTTCATTTTCTCGGCATTCGCCTCCACCTTGCCCCTCGTCAACGGATACATGAATACGAGCAACAAGAACGTGGCAACCATGAACAGGGCCGGTATCAAAAGCGTCACGTTGAAGATGGAATTGCTGACGGCCTCCGTCTGCACGGTCGCCAGGTTATCGTAGCCGATTCCCGAGAGCGACCAAGCCCCGATGCTGCCGGTCACCGCACCGGCCAGTTTCTTGATAAAACTGTACATCGCATAAATCGTCCCGTCCGCCCGCTCACCGTATTCCACATAATAATTGTCGATGCAGTCACTAATCATCGCCCAGCTCACCATGGTAAAAAGCCCTAACCCGATATAAGCGATGAACATGGCCGCCAGATAAATCATCGGGTTCTTTGTCCGGGTGATGAACACGACCACGTAGACCAATGAT
>CATLEQ010000149.1 GCA_949915905.1 uncultured Lachnospiraceae bacterium
GCAGAGTTCGAGGCGGAGCTTGAAAAGGTGAAAAAAGCGGGGATGGACGCACATTTTCGTTATTACGAGGTGGCGAAATATTGTTTCGAGGGAGAGGAGAAGGATGGTTTTAAAGATGACTCGAACTGGAATTGTTGGAGGTGTCTGTCGGAGGAAAGCATGGGAGATTTTTCCGCGGTCGCTTTTTATTTCGCATTGGAAACGCGGAAGAAATATGAGGTGCCGGTCGGTATCGTAAGCTGCAATTGGGGCGGCACCTCGGCTTCGGCATGGATTAGCCGCGAGATGTTGTCAAAGGACGCGGAACTGGCGGTATATTTACGGGAATATGAGGAAAAGGTCGCGAGGATGAATTTGGAGGCGTATGAGCAGAGAAATTACGCGATGCGGCAAAGCATGAGCTCGCCGTTTGCCCAGGCCTCATCGGACTATATGATGAAGAACACGGTGACGATGGAAGATATCATGCAATATTCCATGAAGCTGGCCGCCAAGGCGGGAATCGACGTGGAAAAAATGATGGCGCAGGGGCAGGGCGGAAGCGGTCAGGCTGCGTCGGAGGAGGCGGCAAGTGCGATGACCGGAAGTGGCCAGGCGGCATCCGTTGCGGATTTTTCCATGGTGGGGCCGTGTGACGCCAACCGCCCATGTGGGCTGTACGAGACGATGCTTTCGAAGGTGGCAGGTTTTACAGCAAGGGGCGTGCTTTGGTATCAGGGCGAGAGCGACGTGGGTCATTGCGAGATTTATGGAAAGCTATTTGCCAGACTTGTGGAAATCAATATGACATCCATCCGAAAAATAAGCGGCCAATCGGGCATCGCATGGCACTTTGCGCGTTCAAAAACGTGTATGGGGAGGACGTGCCGGGCGATGCGCCGGTGGCGGTTTCCTTGAAGAGGGCGTATGACGTGTCAGCTGCGGATTTCACGAAGAATAAGAATGACTCCAGCTGCAGGTTCCACAAAAAAAGGGTTGAAGCGTTTGTGATTTCTTTTGAAAATGCCAGGATATTGCACGTGGACGGTGAAGAAGTGCAGGGGATGGAAGTGCATGTTGGAGGAGAGCGGCACCGTATTTTTGACTGGTCGGTGTCGGGAAATGAATTGCGAATTTCGTTGGGGCAGAAGGACGTTGATGAGACAGGAAATGAGCTGCCTAAAAACATGTTGTCCGAAAATAAACTGACCGATAAGAAAATCGAGGTTCGCTTCGCACAGACCCCATATTATCAGGTGAATCTTTACAATGAAAGCAGGCTGCCTGCATTTCCGTTCGTGTTAGAGATATAAAGATTTTTTGAAAAGCACCCAGCACTCTATTTGATAGGGTGCTTTTTATACATTGTAAATCTTGGAAAGATGGTATATAATGATGGAAGTGTTAAAATGTTTTAGGGTTCATGGGATGAGACGAGGTGATAAAGGATGGAAAAAGTACCGAAAAAACTGAGATGCAGTATGAAATAATATTATCTGCCATGGAACCGGGGGTATGGTATCAAGCAAGTGAATTTATGGAGATTCTTGGACTTAAGGAGAGCAGGACGCGGGAATTGTTTCGAGAATTGGTGGCGATGAATTCTTTGGAAGACAATGGTGCCACAAAGGGGAAAAAATATAGAAAATTATAAAGAACCGCTATTCATGAAATAGTTGGATTAAAAATGGAACATTAAGATATGAAATATAAAGACGTAGGAAAGTGGAGTGATTTACGATGAAGGATGACAACAAGATTGAATTATTTGAGCAAATGCCAATTCCGAAGGCGGTACTGCAGCTATCGATACCGACCATCATGGGGACGTTGGTAATGGTACTTTACAACCTGGCCGACACGTATTTCGTGGGAATGTTGAACGACCCGATTCAGAATGCGGCGGTGACGCTGGCCGCGCCGGTGCTTCTGGCGTTTAACGCGGTTAACAATCTGTTCGGCGTGGGTGGTTCAAGCATGATGAGCCGGGCGTTGGGACGTAAGGATTACGAGACGGTCAGCCAGAGTTCCGCCTTCGTGTTTTACTGCTCCCTGGTCAGCGGCGTGCTGTTTTCGCTGTTGAGCCTGATTTTCAATACGCCGCTTTTGCATATGCTGGGGGCGGAGCCGGACACGATTGCGGCGACGAGTGAATATTTGAAGTGGACGGTGATTTGCGGGGCGGTGCCGGCCATCTTAAATGTCGTTATGAGTTACCTGGTGCGTTCCGAGGGAGCGGCGATGCATGCAAGCATCGGGGCGATGAGCGGGTGCTTGTTAAACATCGTGCTCGACCCGATCTTCATTTTGCCGCAGGGGCTTGGCATGGGTTCGGCGGGAGCGGGATTAGCGACGTTTATTTCCAACTGCGTGGCATGCCTCTATTTCCTGATTCTTATCTGGCGCAAGCGGGGACGTACGTACGTCTGCATTGACCCGCGCAAGTTTGCCTTTCGCTCCCGTATCGTGCGCGAAGTGTTTGGCGTGGGAATTCCGGCCTCCATCCAGAATTTGCTCAATGTGGTTGGCATGACGATTCTCAACAATTTTATGGCTTCCTATGGGTCGGACGCGGTGGCGGCGATGGGCATCGCGCAGAAAATAAACATGATTCCGATGTATGTGTCGATGGGATTTTCCCAGGGCATTATGCCGTTGATTAGTTATAATTATGCCAGTGGAAATCATAAGCGGATGAAGAAGGGATTTTTGTTTGCCGGAAGTATCAGCATCGGCTTTATCGTGGCCGTGGTAATCGGATATTTCTTTGGAGCGGGCATGTTAATTCAGATGTTTATGGACAATGAGGTCATCATTGCCTACGGGACGCGGTTCTTGCGTGCGTTTTGTCTGGGACTGCCGTTCCTTTGCATCGACTTCATGGCGGTCGGCGTGTTCCAGGCGGTCGGCATGGGAAAGCATGCCTTGGTGTTTGCAATTATGCGGAAACTCCTTTTGGAAATCCCGGCGATTTATATCCTGGATCATTTCATCCCGATGTATGGTCTGGCGTACTCCCAGTTTGCGGCGGAGCTTGTACTGGCGGTGGCGGCGGTTATCGTACTGGTTCGGTTTTTTGCGAAGCTGGAGAAGGATTCGAGGCAGAAAGAGAAGGCGGCGTAAAGATTTCAAGCCTATTTCAGACATGTTTCCAGCGCGTCATAGGGTTCCCGCATTCTGTATGATTTTCTGCCCCATTGGTAAAATGCGCAGGGCGAGGAGCCCGACAAGGATGCCGGTCACGCATCCGACGCACAAAAGCGGCGGGAGGTAATAAAATATCTTGGCATTTTCAACGACGGCGGCCGCGACAAGCAGCTGCCCGACGTTGTGCATGGCTCCACCAAGGAGGCTCGCCCCGACGATGGAAAATTTTTCGGTACGCTTTAAAAACATCATGGCGAGGAAGCTTACAAGCCCGCCCGCCAGGCTGTAGAGAATGGACATGCCGCTGCCAAACAAAAAGCCGACGAGGAAAATGCGTACGAGGGAAATAAGCAGTGCCTCTCGTGGTCCTAACAAGTAGAGGGCGGTGACGATAACCAGGTTGGCAATTCCTAACTTCATGCCGGGGAGCCCCATGTTAATGGGAATCAGCGTCTCTATATAGCTGAAAATCATGGCCAGCGCGACCAAAAGGCCGCAGGCGGAAATTTTTTTGCTCATGGAAATAAAGTTATTCATGAAAGGTTCCTTTCTTTGGGGCATTCACTTTACGAGAATGTCGTAATCCTCGTCGGTTTGCCCGTCAGTTTGCTCTTCGGTCTGTCCGTCGTCTGTATTTGTTCCCCGGATTTCCACGACCAGCTTGTGCGGCAGGCAGACGATGGTTTCTTTTTCGGTGGAAATTTTTCCTTGTCTTTTACAATAACCGTCTGGGCAGTCGGCTTCCGTCATGCTAACGCTCCCGTTTTCAATGTGGAGGACGTTATGCCCAAATTCAGTGTCGATTGTGATATCTTGATTTTCACCGAGCGAGTAGGTTCCGTATACTTTCTTATCTATGGTGACGGTAACGAAGCTTCCCCGCTCATTTCCCGAAAAGAAAATAATAGCGGAAAGCAAACCGGCAAACAAGAAAATGGCGGCGGCGAGGATGATGTCATTCTTTTTCATGGTAACTCCTTTTTGAGTGTCATGGTGGCAAAAATATACCACAATAGTAGCATTTTGGCAGAGGCGTGTCAAATAAAGAGTCTGAATTTTTTGATTTTATTATCTTGGAAAGAATTTGCAAAAGCCAAAAGTTGGAAATTTCTTGTTGCCCTTGTTTTCGTCTTGTGCTAATATTTTCTAGGGAATTAGCGATACTAATTAGAAAAATGAGAGGGATTTGTGTATGAGTGAGTATTTACAATTATTTCTTACATTTGCCAAGATTGGTGTGATGACGTTCGGCGGCGGTTACGCGATGCTGCCGATTTTGCAGCGCGAGGTCTGTGAGACAAAGAAATGGGCCGACGATTCAGAAATCATGGATTACTATGCCATCGGACAGTGCACGCCGGGCATCATCGCGGTCAACGTGGCGACTTTTATCGGTAATAAGAGAAAGGGAATACCGGGCGGCATCATCGCGACGCTTGGCATGGTATTTCCCTCGCTCGTGATTATCACGGTCATTGCGGCGGTTCTGCATAATTTCATGGAAATTGTCTGGATCGGGCATGCGTTCGCGGGAATTCGCGTCTGTGTCTGCGTGTTTATTCTGAACGCGGTGTTGAAGCTGTGGAAGTCGGCAGTGATTGACATCTGGACGTTTATCGTGTTTGCACTTGTGTTTGTCGGCTCCGTCTTTTTGAATTTGTCCCCGGTTTTGTACGTGGTGGTGGCGGGCATCGCGGGCATCGCGCTCTCCATGCTGGGGGTACGAGGGGAAAGGCCGGCGAAAGGCACTGCAAAGGGGAAGGATACGGCAACCGAAAAAGGGGAAACGACGGTTGACGCGGCAGAAAAGAAGAACGGAGGTGCCGGGAAATGATTTATCTTCGATTGTTTATAGAGTTTTTTAAGACGGGGCTTTTCAGTGTCGGCGGCGGAATGGCGACGATTCCGTTTTTGCAGGATATGTCGCAGGCTACGGGATGGTTTACGTCCGCGCAGCTCGCGGACATGATTGCCGTGGCGGAGAGCACGCCGGGACCCTTGGGAGTCAATACGGCGACCTATGTTGGATTTACGGCCGGAACACAGGCGAATGGTATGTTGGGAGGCATTTTGGGCGCGGTGGTCGCCACGGTGGGACTTGTGACTCCGTCCATCATCGTGATTATCGTGATTGCCTACTTTTTGGAGAAGTTTCGCAAAAGCCGTTATGTAGACGGTGCGTTTTACGGGCTGCGTCCGGCTTCCGTGGGGCTGATTGCGGCGGCGGGAATCAGCATTGTTTTGATGTCGGTGTTTCAAATCAACACGATATTTGAATTTGCCAAGGCACATCTGGAATTGAAGCATTTATTGCTGGCGGTAGTGATATTGGCTCTGACAAACTGGGTGCCAAAGGTGAAAAAGCTGCATCCGATTTATTTTATCCTATTATCAGCCGTGGTGGGGGTCGTGTTTCAGTTTTGACCGAAAGCAAGTTGGAACAAAAGTGTTGTAATATATTGCAAAATCAGGTATACTCATAGGTAAGAAAAACGTGCTTGTCCATAGGGATGGGTTTAAGGAGGAGGCAGCTAATGATGGAAAAATATGGCTTTGGAGTGGATGTCGGAGGTACGACTTGCAAGATTGGCTTGTTTGAGATGAGCGGACAGATTGTGGAGAAATGGGAGATAAAGACGAACACGGAGAATGCGGGAGCCGCGATTTTGGACGACGTGGCGGAAGCTATTTTGTCGAAGATGGAAGAACGGGGAATCGTAAGGGACGACGTGCGCGGAATCGGTCTCGGCGTGCCGGGCGCGGTGGACGAGGAAGGCGTCGTACATAAGTGCGTGAACCTGGGATGGGACGTCGTGAGCGTGGCGGAGGAGCTTTCCGCGAAGACGGGCATGTACGTGAAGGTGGCCAATGACGCGAACGTGGCCGCGCTTGGCGAGATGTGGCAGGGCGGCGGCGAAGGCTGCAAGGACATGGTCATGGTGACGCTTGGAACCGGAGTCGGCGGCGGCATCATCATAAATGGAAAAATCGTGGCGGGCGCGCACGGCGCGGGCGGTGAAATCGGCCACATGGTGGTAAACGAGGACGAGGAGGACGCGTGCGGCTGCGGGCTTCATGGATGTCTGGAACAGTACGCGTCGGCGACCGGCATCGTGCGGGTGGCGAAAAAGAAGATGGCTGAGGATTCTCGTGAAACGATGCTGTCATCGTTTGAGGAATTGACGGCAAAGGACATTTTTGATTCGGCAAAGCAGCATGACGAGATGGCAAAGGAACTGGTGGACATGCTGTGCCGCGTACTTGGCAAGGCTCTGGCCTCGGTGGCGGCGGTGGCGGATCCGGAGGTGTTCGTCATTGGCGGCGGCGTGTCCCGCGCGGGCGTGATTTTGACGGAGGGAATCGAAAAATATTATAAGAAGAGCGCGTTTCATGTTTGCCGGGATGCCAAAATCGCACTTGCCACGTTGGGAAATGACGCGGGAATGTATGGATGCGTGAGGCTGCTGTTTTAGAGATGGATTTAAAAGTGAATCAGACATGGAAGGATGAGGGGGAAAACGAGTGTATACGATGTTGAAGATGCCGATTGCCTGCTTGTTGCTGGTATCGTATTCCTTTTTCTATTATTGGAAAAATAAAAGACTTCGCACACGCGCTTCTGACGTGTTCGTCATCATGGTGGTAATGGTGATTTGCAACCTGGTTTTCGACGTGGTCACGGAGTATACCGTGAACCATCGGAGCATGGTGCCGGAACTGTTCAACTATGTCTGTCATGTTATTTTTCTGATATCGCTGTTAAATGTTTGTTTTTTGATGTACTATTACGTACTTTCGTATATCGAAAGGGACGGGAGCCACAAGAAAGTCCGAGAAAAGAAGTGGAGTGCCGTTATTTGGGTGACTTGTGCCTTGGGAATCGTCATGTTGCCGATTGAGTATATTGACACCGTGCATGGCTCATATTCGTTGGGGGTGAAGGTGTATGTGCTCTATATTGGCATTATTTATACGATTACGTTGATTTTGTACAACATGTTTCGGTACGGCAGGACGGTGGCACCAGAAAAACGGATGGTGATTTGTATATCGGTGTTTATTTTTGCCTCGTTTGCGGTGTTGCAAATAATTTTTCCCTATATTCTGGTAACGGGGCTTGGAATGTCCATGATGCTGATGGGAATCATGATGACGGCGGAGAGTCCCTATCAGTATTACAATCGAAGGACGGGGTTTTATAACGAGCTTGGGCTTCGGGAGTTTCTCGGGGAATTGCTTTATTGGAAAAAGGAGTTTTTGCTCGTCGCCTATGTTTATTATGGAAACATGGCGGCGGTGGAAAAAAGCGTCGGTCAGGCCGTGTCTCGCATGTCGGAGCGTTTTCAGACGGTCAATTTTCAACTCGCGGACTATTGTATCGTGTTCTTGGTTTCCGAGGGTACGAAAGGAACGGGAAAGGTGGACGAGTTGTTTTCCTTGATGGACAGTTGCGATGACGCGAAGGAAAAGTACCAGATATTTCAATATGACAGCCGCAGCACGGCCGACGAGGTCTTTTCAGAATTGTATGATTTCAAAGAAAAGTTTGGAAAGGCGGAGTTGTATTACGACGAGCTGACGGGGGCCATGCGGCGGGGTGCGTTCACCCAGTACGTCACGGAAAGGCTTTCTGGGGAGCATGGCATTGCGATGTTGATGCTCGACGTGGATGATTTTAAGTCCATTAATGACCAGTTCGGACATTATGTCGGGGACGAGGTGTTAAAGGCGGTGGCACATGCCTTGAAAAGAAGCGTGCGCGGATTGGATGTCGTCGGCCGGATGGGCGGGGACGAGTTTGCCGTCCTGCTCGCGGACGTGGATAGCGAATCGGACGTGGAGGAGGTCGTCAAGCGTTTGAACGCGCGCATCAACCGGATTTGCCGTGAAAACGGCCACTTGGAATCAGTAAAGGAAGCGGAGGGGCGGCCGGACGCGGATGAGAGGTACGTCCATGTCTCCGTGGGCGGCAGGCTGCATATGCCCGAGGAAGGGTTGGTGACGTTCGAGCAGTTGTACAAGGAGGCCGACAAGGCCTTGTATGCGGCGAAGGAACGGGGAAAAGATTGTTATGAGATTCGCGGCGGCTGTTTGCAATAGGACG
>CATLEQ010000150.1 GCA_949915905.1 uncultured Lachnospiraceae bacterium
GTTCGTGCGTACCTATCCGCACAAGAAGGCCATCATCACCAGCCTGGACAAGGCCATCGACGCGTTGGAAGGAAAGACGGGGACGCAGGTGACGTTTGCCTAAGCGGAGATGGAATGTTCGGAAAACAGCGGACTCAAAGTCACGAAGAGCCGCTAGGGAAATGTCGTTCGGGAGAGCCTCTCGTATCAACAAAGAGAGGCTCTTCCTATTCCCGGTTCTGTTAAAAAGCAGGATGTTTTTATAAACACATCGCCATGTAAGCTGGAAGGTATATGATGTCCCCTTTTATCTGAAAATTTTTCGTATGGACTACGTAGGCCTGGCCAATTCTCCCTTTAAACTTTTCAATAAATTTTTGAAGTGAAGAGATGCTATATTTTTCCGTTGACTTCACCTCGATGGGATATATTTTGTATCGCGTCTTGCTCTTGTTGGAAATTAAAAAGTCGATTTCTATATCATTTCGATGCTTTTCCGGGTGATACTGTGTATAGAAAAAGGGTTTGTAGCCATTACATATCAATGCCTGCATCACGGCATTTTCAAATATCATTCCCTGGTTTATGGACAGACGACCAAGGATGAGCTGGCGGTATAAATCTTCCGTTTCAATTTCAGATTCCGTAAATGTGTGACTGATTAAAAGGCCGGTATCCCCCATGTAGCATTTCAGGAATGTCCGATCCTCGTTCAAAGAAAGCCCCACGTTCGGATCCGTACAATTGAAACATTCATTGGCAATCATGGAATTGTCCAGCCAGAAAAAGGTATCGTTAAACTTTGAAAAAGAGGCACCCGACTCGATGTCCGATAAAATAACCCGCCTTTCATGGCGTGACAAAAATGCCGGGATTTGGTCGAAAATGCTTAGGACTTTCGATTGGTATTTTGTGCCGATTTTCATAATGTCATCTCTGTATAAGGAAAGAATGTCACGTTTTTCCTCGTCAGATTTTTGGAAACTCCGGTTGTTTTCGAGATAAGCGGCCACGCTTTGCGGCATGCCGCCGACCACGAGATACTGGCGGTAAAGCAACATCGCTTTGGCATGAAGTTTGTCAATGAGCGGGACTTTTTCGTCGAAGCATTTCTTGATATATTCTACCAGGACTTCTTCGCCCATTGCCTGACAGAATTCTTCAAAATCCATGGGATACATTTTTAGTTTTCGTTCCTCGGAAGGAATGGTGATGTCCTGGACGTTTTCTTTGATGGATATGAGGGAACCGGTTTCGATATAGTCAAACCTTCCATCCTTTACCAGCTTCTTTATGGATTGCCGGGCTTTGGGAAATTTTTGTATTTCGTCAAAAATAAGCAAGGATTTCCCAGGGTATAATGTCTTTCCATACTCAGTTGACAAAATCATAAAGAAAGTGTCTAAATCTTGCAGATAATTTGAAAAGGCATCATTCACCACTTCGCTGGCATCGTTGAAGTCAATTAAAATATAACTTTGATATTCGTTTCGTGCAAATTCCTCCACAATCGTTGATTTGCCAATACGCCTTGCACCCTCAACCATCAGAGCCTTGGTTCCATGTGAGTTTTTTTTCCAATGTAGTAGTTTTTCGTATATTTTTCTTTTAAAAAGCATATTTGCTCCTTTCGAAATGTTGTTTTGATTTATTTCCGCGAACAACGAGCCAAAGTCATGCTTGCATGATCTTGGCGACTGCCGCGAGGGTGAAATATTCCGTAGCTTGCTGCGAGGTATTTCACTTTTATTAAGTATAACACGATGTTCTGGAATACGCAAGTCAAATACCTTTCGATTAGTACACTTTACGCACCTGAAAGATATGGGAAAATACCTGGAATGCGCAGGTTTGATTCGCATCCAATATTGAGCCGAAAAAGGTTTCAATATATTGGTGAAAATGGTATAATGTTATCAGATATTATACCTGCCCGTAAACAAAGGGCATGCAAAGGAAGGAAAACAATGAGCAAGTATGACGCTTTGTGGGAATATGTACAGAAAAAAGGAAATCCGTCTTTCAAGCTTTCTTTCGAAGAGATACAAAACATTGCGGGGATACCGATAGACCATTCTTTTTTGAAATATAAAAAAGAACTTGTCCAGTATGGTTACCAGGTCGGGAAAATATCCATGAAGGAGCAAACGGTTGCTTTTAACAAGAAGTGGGAGTGAATCGTATGAATTTGATAGCAAAAGAATTTGGTGAATTAAGTACCAGCGAATTATATAACAAGCTCCCTGCGAGAGCGGAGGCAGAGAGGCTGCTAAAGGAAGCTGAATCATGTAATCCCGGAGCTTGGGGGAACCACAGCCGGGTGGTGGCACATTGTGCTGAAAAAATAGCGGAGTCATGCGACGGCCTGGATTCGGAAAAGGCGTACATATTAGGACTGCTCCATGATATTGGGAGAAAGTTTGGCGTTAGGCATTTGGGGCATGTGTCGGATGGCTATACATATATGATGTCATTGGGCTACGATGAAGTGGCAAAGATTTGTCTTACACATTCCTTTCACAATCAATCCATAAAAGAATATATTGGTGATTTTGACACTTCCAGTGAAGAACTGGAACTGATCAACACCGCACTGGCTAAAGTTGTTCTGGACGATTATGACAGGCTGATTCAGTTATGCGATTCTTTGGCCGGTAGCGAGGGAGTGCTGGACATAGAGGAGCGTATGGGCGACGTGAAAAGAAGGTACGGCTCATATCCGCAGGAAAAATGGGATTCAAATTTGAGACTAAAAGAATATTTTGAGAAGAAAGCCGGAAAAGACATTTACGATATTGTGGAAAAAGAAACCTTTTCGCTTATTTAGAGGAGGACGAGACGCGATGAAACTTAATCACAATGAAGAATATAAAGTAATACGACTGGTAGACAAGCCAGGGTTAAAGGAACAGGCCGCGCGGTGGTTTCATGAAAAATGGAACATCCCCCTCGCGGCGTATTTGGAAAGCATGGAGGAGTGTCTGATGAAAAAGAATCCGGTGCCGCAATGGTATGTGGCGATGGAGGGTGACAGAATCATCGGCGGGCTGGGTGTCATAGAGAACGATTTTCATGATAGAAAGGATCTTGCCCCGAATGTTTGCGCGGTTTATACGGAGGAGGACAGACGAGGACGGGGAGTGGCGGGCGCGCTGTTGCAGGAGGTTTGCGCGGACATGAAAGATAGGGGGATTGACACGCTATATCTCGTGACCGGCCACACGTCGTTTTACGAGCGTTATGACTGGGAATTCCTTTGCATGGTGCAAGGGGACGGGGAGCCGGATTTGACGAGAATGTACGTCCATTATTCACGCCCATGAGGCAAAGCGTATCGTTTCGTGAAAGGAATAAGGCAAAAAATCCATAAGTGGGGTGCCTTGGTAAGGCCATGAAAGTGTAAGGGAGGCGTTATTATAATGAAAATGGCAGATATATCACATGGACCGGATTGGATAATATGGTTTGCGTTCGTCGTATTTGCAATCATTTCCGTGGTTTTGATTTCAGGACATGGAAGTGGATTGATTTCTGGATATAATATGGCTTCGAAGGAAGAAAAAGGCAAATATGATGAAAAGAAGTTGTGCAGGACAATGGGAATCGGAATGGCCATTATAGCTGTTTTGATACTTGTCACGGGATTGTTTCAAGCGTTTCTGCCTGCCGGCTTCGAGTATGTCATATTGGTAATCGTCGTGGTTGACGTAATTACGATCCTTATAGTTGGAAATACGGTTTGCAAAAAGTAAATGCAGGATTCATGAAAGGAAAGATCAAAATATGGACATACGGCATTTTTATGCGGAGAGCGGGCAGGGAATTCCTTTTATACTGCTTCATGGCAATGGAGAAAACAGTACATATTTTGAACGGCAAATTGAGGAATTTTCAAAGCGGTACCATGTATATGCGATAGACACAAGGGGGCATGGGAAAACTCCGAGAGGAAGCAGGCCTTTTACCATACGGCAGTTTGCAGAGGACTTATTGGGATTTATGGATGGCCATCGGATTGCGAAAGCCCATTTGCTTGGCTTTTCTGACGGTGGTAATATCGCGATGATTTTTGCGATAAAGCATCCTGACAGGGTGAATCGGTTGATACTCAACGGTGCAAACCTAAATGCGGGAGGGGTTAAGCGAACCGTTCAGATTCCGATTGAGCTCGGATACAAGATGGCAAAAAGATTTTCCGATAAAAGCGATTCTGCAAAATTGAATGCGGAAATGCTGGGCTTGATGGTCAACGACCCGGATGTGGCTACGAGTGAACTTGCGAAAATAAGAGCCAGGACGTTGGTTGTCGCCGGGACGAAAGACATGATTAAGGAGGAGCATACGAGGATGATTGCGGAGGGAATACCTGATTCGAAACTTGTCTTTATCAAGGGAAATCATTTCATTGCCAATAAAAATGCGGAGGAATTCAATCGGGTAGTATTAGAATTCATGCTTGAAGCACAAAGTGAATCTAAAGGGTAAGCGGCCATTTGTTGTATAACGTAGATGCGACAAATCAACGCGCGTTCATAAAGTAAGAGTTGTGGGAGATGCAAGAGAATGAAGTTATTAAAAATCGCCTTGTTGCAATTAACGCCTTGCGACACGTTGGGGGAAAATCTGGAAAAGGGAATGAAGGGTTGCAAAAGGGCAAAGGAAATGGGGGCCGATATCGCGTTGTTTCCCGAGATGTGGAGCAACGGATACCGCATTTACGGCCGGCCGGTTGACGAATGGATGGCCGAGGTAATTCCGGCTGATGGAGAGTTTGTCAACGCGTTCGGGAACCTGGCAAGGGAGCTTGACATGGCCATTGCCGTTACTTTGTTGGAAAAATGGGGAAATCATCCTCGGAATTCCATGGTTCTTTTTGACCGGCATGGGAAAAGGAAATTCGTTTACGCAAAAGTGCACACTTGTGATTTTGACGTGGAGCGAAATCTGGCACCCGGCGATGATTTTTACGTCACCACGCTTGATACGTCTTGTGGCGAAGTGAAAGTCGGCGCGATGATTTGTTATGACAGGGAATTTCCCGAAAGCGCGAGAATTTTGATGCTTAAGGGCGCGGAGCTGGTCCTTGTGCCGAATGCCTGCCCCATGGAAATAAACCGTCTTTCACAATTGCGCGCCAGAGCTTATGAAAACATGCTGGCCGTCGCCACCTGCAATTACCCGGAAACGGTTCCTGATTGTAATGGTGGTTCCACCGTGTTTGACGGCGTGGCATATATCCCGGAAATGGACGGCTCACGAGATACTTGTATTTTGCAAGCGGGCGAGGAGGAAGGAATTTATCTGGCCGAGCTTGATTTGGAACGGCTTCGCGGGTATCGCGAAAACGAAGTGCATGGTAACGCGTATCGGCATCCTATGAAATATTCGCTTCTCATCGACACAAAGATAGAAAGGCCGTTTATCCGGGAGGGATATCGGGGGTAGGGAGGGAATACGTCAAGAACCGGAAATAGAGGACTGCATGTCAAAATACTATGTGTTTGATGAATGGGGGGGTTATGTGAAGAAGACGCAGGACGGAAATTATTTGATTTATATTAATACATCGGCTCCATTTTCAGATAATATAGAGGGACACTGATTCCCGACCGTTGGAGGAGGAACGTATCATGAGCGATTTAATGGAATTTGCCAATAGGGAAGAATTTAGGAAATGGCTTTATGAGCATTGCATGTCAAGTGCGGGCGTTTGGCTCTTGTTTGGCAAGGCCGGCGGCCCGAAAACGATAAAGGCAGGAGAAGCACTTGAGGAAGCACTCTGTTTTGGATGGATTGACGGGCAGATGCAAAGCATTGACGATAAAACGTATAAGAAATATTTTTCTATGCGCAGGGAGAAGAGCAAGTGGTCGGAGAAAAACAAGGTGTTGGTGGGACGCCTTGAAGAACGGGGACTCATGACTGATTTTGGCAGAAAGAAAATAGAGGAGGCCAAAAAGAATGGCCAGTGGCACGCTCAAAACTCCACGGCGGTTACGGAGGAGCAAATTGCTCAGCTTTCCGCCTTGTTGGAAGAATATGAACCTGCTTATACAAATTGGAGGGGGATGTCTTCGTCAGTAAAGAAAACCTACACGCGAGCGTATTTTGATGCAAAGACGGATGCCGGCCGGGAAAAGCGAATCGCCTGGATGGTGGACAGGCTCAATCGAAATTTAAAACCGATGTAAAAATGTTGCAGGAATACCAATAGGCCATTCTGCGACAAAGCGAATCAAAATTTATGGGGGTAAATATGATACTTGAAACAGAGAGATTATATTTGCGGGAGCTGAATCAGGCCGATTTTCATTCTTTGTGCAGAATTTTGCAAGATGAAGATACGATGTATGCATATGAGGGGGCGTTTAGCGATCATGAAGTACAAGAATGGCTTGATAGACAGATTTCCCGTTATCAAAAATGGAACTTTGGTTTATGGGCGGTAATTTTAAAAGAAACGGATGGGATGATTGGTCAATGCGGACTTACAATGCAACCGTGGAAGGGGGAGGAAGTGCTTGAGATAGGTTACCTTTTTGAACGGGCACACTGGCATAAGGGTTATGCAACTGAAGCGGCAAAGGCTTGTAAAAAGTACGCTTTTGAAATATTGAAGGCGGATGAAGTTTGCTCCATCATTCGGAATACGAATACGGCCTCACAAAATGTGGCCATTCGAAATGGCATGGCCAAACTGGATACATGGACGAAACATTATCGGGGCGTGGACATGCCACATGATCGTTATGTCATACGGAGGGGCAAAAACATTTGTCCTTCCGTATAAGAAGATGCGGAGGTATGAAAATGATATTGAACACGGGCAGCAGGACGGACATACCGGCATATTATAGTGAATGGTTCTATAACCGGATTAGGGCAGGCCATGTATTGGTACGCAATCCTTATTATCCGACACAAGTGACAAAATATCTTTTAAGCCCGGAAGTAGTAGACATCATCGTGTTTTGTACGAAAAATCCGGCCCCCATGCTTGACGGCCTTGCAATGCTGTCCTCATTTGACACGCTTTGGTATGTGACGATTACTCCTTACGGAAGGGATGTCGAACCGTACGTACCGCCGAAAGAACAAGTCATGGATTCGTTTCGGCGGCTTTCCACGGTGGTCGGAAGCAGGAGGATGAGCTGGCGTTACGACCCGGTTTTCATTACTGAGAAATATTCGCTTTCCTATCATGTCGAGCAATTTGGCAAAATGGCGGAGGCACTTTCGGGATATACGAAACAATGTGTCGTAAGCTTTATTGACTTATATGAAAAGACAAGGCGGAATTTTCCGACGGTACGTGCCGTCACGCCGCAAGAACAGAAAGGGTTGATAAGCGAGTTTTCAAAAATCGCGAAAGCGAATGGCTTGCAGATTCATTTATGTTGTGAAAACGAGAGCCTTGTCAGGGAAAACGTGGACGCGGACGGCTGCATGTCAAAAGCGGTGATGGAAAGTGCCTTGGGCTGTAGGTTGGACGTGCCGAGAAAGAAACCGGCAAGGAGCGAGTGTCAATGTTTGCTCGGAGCGGACATTGGCGCATATAACACTTGCGGACATGGTTGCCTATATTGTTATGCCAATTACGACAAAGAAACCGTCATGAAGAATATGAAAATGCACGACGCAACTTCCCCGCTTTTGATTGGGAACATAACGGAAGATGACGTGATAAAGACGGCAGAACAAAGGTCATGGAAAAACGGGCAGTTGGAGTTATTTGACGGTTATATGTGAGAAAGCGGTAGTGTTAATGCGTGGAGGAACGTTCCCATTGAGGCATGGGCACTACCGCTTTCATTTTATGCGGTCAGCTTTTGGTATTCTTTTCGATATAAGTAAATGGAAAGCACCGTGCCCGCCGCCCAGCCGATGGGCCACGCGAACCATATGCCCAGCGCGGAATTCGTCCAGCCCGATAGGAGGAAGGCCAGGGTCACGCGCAAAATCAGGTCGGTAAAGGTGGCGACCATGAATTGTCGCATCGCGCTGGCTCCGCGCAGGATGCCGTCCGCCACCAGTTTGGTCGATACTACGAAATAGAACGGGGACAGCACCCATAAAAACTGCCTGCCCGTCAGCATTGCCATGGCGGAGTCCCCGTTAAGGAACAAGAGCAGCAAATACTTGCCGAATACGATGTATAGGAGGCAAAACGGGACGCATAGGCACCATACCATTTTCCGGCTCGCGTGAAAACATTCCCTGATG
>CATLEQ010000151.1 GCA_949915905.1 uncultured Lachnospiraceae bacterium
GGAGGTGGTGGCGTTCGGCGTGACGCAGGCGCACACCGTTACATTGTTTTATTGTTTGCTGGCCTATTCGCACTGCCTGGCGGCAATCTTTCGTGGGGCGGGACATTCGGGCGTGCCGATGGTGGTCATGCTGGTGTGCTGGTGCGTTATCCGTGTCAGCTACATTACGTTGATGGTACATTTCATTCCGAAAATCGGCGTGATATTCTGGGCGTATCCATTGACGTGGAGCTTGAGCGGGATTATATTTACGATATATTTTTTCAAGGCGGACTGGATGCATAAACCCCGCTGATGGCAGGGCATCATGTTTGTAAAAGGAGTCAAGATGGATTTAAGAGAGAAAAAGACGGTACGAAATATACAAAATGCTTTTTTAAAGCTGCGGGCGAAAAAGCCGTTGGAGCGCATCACGGTGAGGGAGCTCGTGGAGCTGGCGGAGGTCGGCAAGTCCACTTTTTATTTGCATTATAAGGACGTGTATGACTTGTCGGAGCGGATGCAGGAGGAAGTGATTCAAAAAATATATGACGGCATTAAATGGTCCGAGGTTTTTTTGGAAAATCCTTCGCAATTCATGCAAGAGGTGTTTCAAAATTTTGAGAAATATTTTGGGCTTACCGACATTTTGTTTTCTGGCAGACAGTATTACGTGCTGGCACATTACGTGGATCAGGGGGCAAAGGAATACTTGTTTCGCAAATTCCCGGATTTGCGGGAGGACGCGGAGTATAACATACGCTTGTCCTATCACATTCAGGGAGGGTTTTATGCGTATATTGAAAATCATGAGAAATTCGGACATGAAAAGGCCATGGAAATATTGTATGGAATGGCGAAGGAAAATTCTTGGTCGGGCATGTTATAGAGTCCGAAAAAGAGGCATTGTTCGCGAGGAAATGCTGATTGCCTGGGTATCGTTGGAAATTTCGGGGGAAGAACGGGTTCCATTAGGAGAAAGAATTTTATGGGCACGTGACCCCGTCCAGGCGGAGGGGTCATGCGCCGTTTGCTACGTTTCGTTATTTTTCGATTCGGAAAATGGTCATGCTCTCCGGCGTTGCCGTGACTTGGAACACTTGTCGTTTGTCAGTCGGCTCGACCTCCTCCCAAACCAGCCGGGACGCATTTCGCATCTCCAACAGTTGGGTTCCAGTGGGGTACGCGGGTTTCCCTTGTGTTTCCCAGACGGACAAAGGGTTCGTGTGTTCGGAGTCAATGACCGCCACGTCCAGCCTGCGTCCTCCTGCCATGTGCAATGCCTGATTCTCCCATTCACTCCGAGATGACGAACACATGCTCCCCGGCTCGTAGTTCCCGCTCCCCATCAGGCAGCACGAGTTTGGCCGTGGTATTTGCCGGAACCTTCACGGTGTACGTGCACGTCCCGTTTTCGCGTCTCCAGCCACTATAAACCTCCCCATAAATGCTTTGATAGCGCAAGGCGGCAAAGCCAAGGCTTCCTCCCACGCACGGCTTTATGAGGAAACGATTTTCTCCCGCCACGTGCACGCCGCACAGTTCAGAAAAAATCCACTCGCACACCGCGCCCTTGCTATAGTGATCGAGGCTTACGGGATTTTCCTCGCAAGTCCCCTCCCAATTTTCCCAAATGGTCGTGGCCCCATTCTTCGGCATGGCAAGCCACCCGGGCAACCGCTCGTTTTCCAAAAGCCGGTACGCTTTCTCTGCGTCGATTTCCTGCAAGACGAACAACAAAAACGGCGTTGACAAAAATCCCGTCCCGACCCTCCAGCCAAACGCGTCCAATGCCGCGACAAGCCTTTCTTTCGCCCACGCCCTCGTTTTCTCGTCAAGAAGATTCATGTACAGCGGGCGCACCAGCTTCGCCTGGCGGTCCGTGTCCAGGGAAAACTCTGGTAACGCCACTAGTTCCCGATAAGCCAGCGTACAGCCTTTTTCGTATTTGTGAAACCGTTTTGCGTCCTCCTCGTGTCCAAGATAACGGGCGATCTCGGCCAAATGTTTCAAGACATACGCCGTATAAGCCGTGTTCTCCTCCACATGCGGCTTCGCGATGTCATTGAAACTAAACTCGACGGCCTCCTTTGGCTCCAGCCACTCTCCATAAGAAAGACCCGTGGCCACCAGATATTTCGCCGCCTTGGCACTGATGTTTATTTTTTTATCCAACCATCTTTTTTTACCGCACTTTCCGATGAGGAAGCTGCCATAATGTTTCATCGACTCATAATGCTCGCGCAAAATCCGCTCGTCCCCGTATCGTTTCCACATGCGGTAGGGAATCAAGACACCCGCGTCCGCCCATCCGGCGGAAGAATCAAGAATGTCCATGTAACCCGCCATGGCACAACGGGGAGCCGCCTGCGTATAAGAGCCGTTCCCATGCTGCGCGTCCCGCAAGTCACGGACGTATTTTCTTCCAAACGCCGCATAATCAAACAAATAGGCCGCCGTATTGTAAAAAATTTGTGCGTCGCCGCTCCAGCCCACCCGCTCCCGTGTCGGACAGTCGGTCGGCACGTCGGCGCTATTGTTCCTGGCCGACCACCGCGTGCATTCCACCAGTTGATTCAAAAGCGCGTGGTCGGAATGAAATTCCAGCGCGTCCTCCATCTTCGACCAGACTACGATTGTCTCAAATTCTTCCGGCCTGACGGCCAAATCCGTCTCCACGAGGACATATTGGAAGCCAAATATGGCAAACCTTGTCTTGTAGCGGTTTCTCCCTTCCTTGCAAATATACTCGATTTTCTGGAACGGCCGCCCCTTCTTGTTCGGGTCAATGTTACGCTGGGTAAACTCCCCGCGCTCCAACCATTCGCCCATGTATAACGTCAGCTTGTCACCGGACTTCGCCTCCAGGTCAAAGCCTAGAAAGCCGGCGATGTTCTGCCCGAAATCCAACACCGTCTTTCCGGACGGGGTTCTCACAAGCGTCGGCCGCAGCCGCTCGCATTCTTGCATCGCCACGTTGTCCGAGGCGACGCGCGGCACGGGATGCGCCGCCCTCCTTGCCTTTCCCCCGTAGCCTGGCTCCATGCGGGCATCCACCACCTCGCCGCCCTCGTCGTCCTCGTCCTAGAGCCGCACCTTCCAAACCACGCGGCTTCGCGAGTCCAGGTTCGCCCCCGGAATGCCTGAACCGAAATCAAAATGCATGCTGCCGCCGTCCATTCGCCCGCTCGACCATGAACGCCCGTCTATTTCTGCCGAGACCTCGTATGCGCTCTGCGTCTCGCCACCCTCGCAGTTCCAAAAAAGGCACGGTGTCCTCGTTCCCAATCCAAGCGGATTTTCCAAATATTCCGTTCGCAGTCTTATCGCTTTCATGTTCCACTCCCTCCCGCCACGAAGCGTGCGTCATATTTTTTCACGTTGTCCACCATGTCGTCGATTTCCTTGTATCGTTTCCATTTTGGCCGCTTGTAAATTTCGCCTCTCGCCACGACCATGCAGGGCGCGCCTAAGCGGGAAAAATCCGCGAGCGGGTCATCCCCGACAATCAAGAAGTCCGCGGCCTTTCCCCGCTCTATCGTTCCCGTCACGTCGCCAATCCCCGCGATTTTGGCGTTTTGCCCGGTCGCGCACCAGAGCGCGAATTCCGGTTTCACGCCGATGTACCTGGTGAAAAAATCCAATTCCCGCCACATGCAATAGTGCGTCACGTAGGGTGAACCGTCATCGAGGCCAAGGCCGATGGGAATCTCCTCCGCGACCGCCCGCCGAAAGCCTTTGATAATTTCGCGCATGTAAAGTTCACAACTTTCGCTGTAAAGTTTGGGAAGGCCGGACAGCTCGTTTGGCAGGCACGCCATGATGGCGACCGGTGTAATCGTGCTGATAAGCGCCGCGTTTCGCTCCTTGAACAACGCCACAAGTTTCTCGTTCAAAGAAGCACCGTGTTCTATCGTGTCCACTCCGTTTTTCAGCGAAGCAAAAATGCCGTCCGCGGACTGGACATGGGCGGAAACCTTGTAGCCGAGCTCGTGGGCAGTCCTCGTCGCGACGGCAATTTCCTCTTCCGTCATCAGCACCTTTCTTTCGTCTCCGGGTTTCTCGATGTCCATCGTACCTCCCACCGTGCGGATTGTCGTGATTCCTGACAGCAAGGCCGTCTTCGCACAATCGGCAACCATTTTCTTCATGATGAAACGCGCCATGTCATTTTCCATCTGGGATTGCATCAGTTCCGCCGTGGAAGAGTCTATTTTCTGCGGCCTTCCATCACCCGCCAGATGACAATGCAGGTTAATCAGGCCGGGAAGCAGGTATTTTCCCGAGAGGTTCACCCTTCTCGCACCCTTCGTGGGGCACCCTCCTTCTTCCACGGACATGATAATTCCGTCCTCCACCGTGACGGTGGCATCCTCAAGCCGCTTCATCTCCTTTGTTCCGTCCAGCACCGTGGCGTGTAAAAACGCCGTCATCCCCTTCGTTTTCTCCGATGCCATAGAGCGCAAAAACGCCGTCATCCCTTTATGCATCTCATGCTCCTTTCCGCAAATTCTTCCACTGGCTCTTTCCTACACTTGGTTAATGATGGAGGCCGTTTTAACAACCTCCATCCAGAAACGCGCCAGTAATTCATCAGCGATGTTTATTTACTCGCTTTTGCGTTTGGCGGTGTTTGCCAAGTCCACGTATTTTTGCAGAAGGGAGACCGCCGTGTCGGTATCAATGTTTTCGAAACCTTTCGCGTAGTCCTCCCAACTCATCGTCCCTTTGATGACGTTGGGAATGTTTTGTGACTGGAAATCCCCGTCCAGCGTGTGAATCTTGTTATATTGTTCGGTCTCTTCCGTGTTCAGTAGGCTGGTGTAGTCCAGCACGTTTCCGGTGTTTATGTATTTCGTCCATTGTTCCATGGCGTGGGAGACGATGCGTGGCTGTTCTTTTTCCACGATGCAATATTCGCCGTTGCTCGTGAGTTTCAGCCCGGTGTCAAGTGTTTGTCCCAGTATCGCCTCGAAAAGGGTGTCCGAGGAGGTGAAGGTCGTATGGATGACGGGCAGCCCGTCCTCTCCTTCAGACTCCGTGTACGCGGTTTCAAAATCGTATTCGGCAAAGATGTCCGGATTGAGCGTGACGGACGCATATTGCTCGGCATTCAGCCCGAGACGGAGCGTTTTTGCCCCATCCAGTGTGTAGGTCCAGTCAAAATAAGTAAACAATGTTTCTAAGTCCTTGCCTTCGGCTTTGTTGGTGATGGCGATGGGGGCGCCTTTCCTGCTGTTCTGATAAAGGGCATCGGGTTCCGTGTACATTTGCTCTTCGCCGCCATACATGTCGTTGATTGGCAGGCCGCATCCCATCACGAAAGCGTCCTTTTGATCGGTTTCGTCTTGGCAAGAGACGCGTAGGGCAGTTCCCAGCGTGCTGACAAGCCCGCACCACATGCCGACCTTGCCCTGGTTCACGTCCGGCGTGTCAATCTGGAAGAACATGTCGTTGGCACGGGTGTTGAAATTGGGATCCAGCCAGCCTTTTTCGTACCATGCCTGCATGCATTCCAGATAGGTTTTAAAGTTTTCGGAAGTCGCGTCAAAGGAAACCGTGCCGTCCTTTACATAATAGCTTCCGGTGCCCCCGCCGAAGGAGGAGGTGAGGTCGCCCATCACGCTATAGCCATAATAAGGGATGGATATGCCGTAAGCCCCGCTGTCATCCGCCCAGCCCCTCTCGGCAATCGCCTTGTCAAACGCCTCGAACATCCATTCCCAGTCACTGATGGTGAGGGGGTCGGACGTGCCGCTCGGGAAAATGACGTTGTCTTCATAGGTTTCCATCGGATCCGTGCCTTCGTTAGCGGAAAACTTCGTCACTTCGTTTTCTTTCCATCCTTCGAGGTTGTTTTCCTTAACCGCCTTGTCGAGCGGTGTCACTGCGGGATGGCCGTTTTCCTTTACGTATTCGCTTTCCCAGTCCCACACGTACGCGGTCGGCTCCGCGTACTTCACAATCCAGTCGCGGCGGTAGCAGGTTCCCTCCCAGGGGTCTTCCACGCCATCAACGAACGGATAGACGGCGTAATAGTGAATGTTGCCTTCATCGTCCGCCGTTTGTACCAGGGGTTTTAATTCCGGGTTCGCTTCCAGGTAGGCGATATAGTGCGGCATGTAGTTTTCCACGTATTCCGTGATGTCCATTAAAATTCCATTTTCGAACATGGCTTGCGGACTTTCTGAGGAGTATACGAGGGACATGATTTCCGGGTACTCCCCGGTGCCGATCATCGTGTTGAAATTTTCTTGCTCGGATCCCGTGATGGCCGTTAAAAAGGAAAAGTTTAGTTTCGTACCCGTTTCTTTTGTGCCAAGCCCGCCATTTTCCGTATCCCAGTATTGTTGGTTGATGTACTGCATGACGGGGTTGTCTTCCCATTTTTCATAAAATTCGCTGCTGAAACTGCCAATCCACCAGGTGAAATTGGCATCTTTTTCACCGCCGCTTGTTCCCGCGGCTCCCTGCTTGTCATCATTGGCGTTTTTGCTGCACCCCGCGAGCAGAGAAAGGGACATGGCGGCCATCAGTCCGACTGATACCATTCGTTTTACAAACTTATTTTTCATAAAACATCCTCCTTGATTTTTAATTTTATTTTAACAGACGGGAGGAGTGCAAAGTAGAAGCAGATTTGGAGAACCGTGCAGTATTGGACAAATTTTAAAAATAGGCCAGTATGCGCCGCTTTTTGGACATTTTTCATGAAAGGTAACGGTTTGAAGTACCCACCTGATTGCGAAAACAGGTTGACCGATGGTAAGATTTAGTAGTATAATAAATGGGCGAGTCGTAAAGGGCGCATATTTGGCGTCACCGTGGGCGGCAATATTGGAATTATAAAAGGAAGTCAAAGGATGATATAGGCATGATGAAAAGCATGACCGGTTTCGGCAGATGTGAGTATTCCAGTGGTGACAAGAAGTTCACGGTGGAGGTGAAGGGAGTCAACCACCGTTATCTGGACGTGAACATCCGTATGCCGAAGAAGTTTAATTTTTATGAGACGGCGGTGCGAACACTGTTGAAGCAGTACGTAAGCCGCGGAAAGGTGGATATTTTCATTTCGTATGAAGATACCTCACAGAATCAGCTTTCCTTGAAATATAACGAGGTTCTGGCGAAAGAATATATGAAATATTTCGAACAGATGAAAGACACGTTCGGAATTGAATATGACATCCGGGTTTCCACGCTTGCAAAGTGCCCGGAGGTGCTCACCATGGAAGAGCAAAGCGAGGACGAGGAAGAACTTTGGAATGGCCTTAGGGCGGCTTTGGAGAGCGCATTTTCCCGGTTCGCCGACACGCGTGCGGCGGAAGGCGAGAACTTGAAGAAGGATATTCGGGAAAAGCTTTCCTTTATGGAAGAGTTGGTCGCGCAGATTGAGAAGCGTTCTCCGGCAATCGTGTCAGAGTATCGTGCGAAGCTGGAAGAGAAGGTAAAAGAGCTCCTTGCGGATTCGCAGATAGAGGAGAGCCGGATGGCGGCGGAAATCGTGTTATATGCCGATAAGATTTGTACGGATGAGGAAATCGTTCGTTTAAAAAGCCATATCGGCCATATGCGGGACACTTTGGAGGAGAAGGAAGGCATCGGGCGCAAGCTTGACTTCATCGCGCAGGAGATGAACCGGGAGGCAAACACCATTTTGTCAAAGGCAAATGATTTGGAGGTTTCCAATCATGCCATTGGCCTGAAGACGGAGATTGAGAAGATACGGGAGCAGATTCAAAACATAGAATAAAAGTCCCGGACGGCGACAGAATGGACGGGCAAGCTTGCTTGGTGAAAGAGGTGTTTATGAATACGAGAGGAATTTTGGTTGTGGTGTCCGGTTTTTCCGGGGCGGGAAAAGGGACGTTGATGAAGGAACTGCTGGCAAGATACGGGGAGCAATATGCATTGTCCGTTTCGGCGACGACGCGAAAGCCCCGGGCGGGAGAGGTGGACGGAAGGGAATATTTCTTTCTCGACACGGAAGAATTTGAAAAAAAGATTGCGAAAGACGAGTTAATAGAGTATGCTAGATACGTGAATCACTACTATGGCACGCCGCGTGATTATGTGGAACGGCAGTTGGATGCGGGGAAGGACGTGATTCTGGAGATTGAGATCCAGGGGGCTTTGAAGGTGAAGGAGAAGTTTCCGGACACGGTGCTTTTGTTTGTCACGCCGCCCACAGCTGCGGAGCTAAAGTCCCGCCTGA
>CATLEQ010000152.1 GCA_949915905.1 uncultured Lachnospiraceae bacterium
GACTAATTAAAAAAGTCCCGCGCTCCAGACGTTACCATGTCACTTCAAAGGGCAGACGGATTATGGGAGTCCTTATCGAACTGTACCATAAAGACTATCCGGAACTTATAGCTAAAGCAGCATAATTTTAAACAGATGTTGTTCCCATGCCAGCTATGGGCTGGTTCTATTTTCATACCAATTTTTAAAAATCTTTCTTTTTAGTGCAGTTATTGCGAGTCAATATCATATACACCGGATCGCCCCTATGCGTCGTTCCCAGGTCGACCATGTGGGCTTCATCCTCGCTGTCATGGCTGATAATCTGCCCTGAATGCCAAAATTCCTCAAATAATTCCGCGCCGAAAATGGCCTTGGCATCCGACTCCTTGCTTCTTGGGTGCAGTCCGTTTGAAATGATGAACAAGACATCCTTCTTCTCCACTCCCGCCGCATACAACTCCCGCAAAATATATTTGATGCTCAATTTTCTATGGCTGGTCGCCTGCTCCCCGCCCTTCACCCGATCAGGGATGACAATCGTGACCGTGCTGCCCTTATGCGCCAATTCACTTAATGTCGGCATGCCGATAGGATGCGCGAGACTTTCCAGATACGCCGTCTCCAGTTTCTCCTCGGGAATACAAGCCGGATCCTTCACCGTCTCCCCCGGAATAAATATATCCGTATTATCCGGCAGTTCCGCCGCCATCGTTCCTTGCCCATACTCAAATTCCATCTTCATTTTAGTTTTCCTTCCTTCTACAATTTCCAATCCCACTTTACACTTTCAATTGTTTTCCAAATAAATCCGAACAATGTCCAGATATTCCTGCGGATAAAACCCAATCTCTCCCTGGAATCTCGTCAGGGCAATCAACCCGCCGTCAATCTCTTCAATGGATGCCAGCATGGCCGCGTTATCTCGTTTCAAACCGCCTCCATACACCACATCTATGCCACTTATCCGCTCTTTGACAAATCTGGCTACCTTCGTGATGTACGCTTTGTCGGCCGGTGTCTTTCCCGGCCCGATGGACCAGATCGGCTCGTAGGCGATTACCACCTTTGAAGCGTCCACGCCGTCCAATCCAATTTCCAACTGTCGTCCGAGCACCTCCTGCCATGCCCCTTGCTCCTCGCTTTTCTCGCCAATGCAATACAACACCGACATCCCTCTCTGAATCGCGCACTTTATTTCCTGATTCAAGATGCGCCCCACCGCATCCGCATCGGCCACGCCCGCCTCGGCGAGAATTCCCGCCTTGTCATTTCGTTCCTCACAGTGACCGATAATCACCGTCTCACAGCCGACCGCCGACATAGCCGATGCCGTCCGGTTCGTGGTAAACGCGCCGAAATTTCCGCCGACGGACGTATCCGACCGGTACACCCCCTGGCAGCCAATTTTTAGCACATTTCCCCTCTTTGCCGCAATCGCTGGCAATATGTGCATCTCCGGAAAATAAATGGCGAATTCCACTTCCTGCAAGGCATACTTTTCCAATTCTTTTTGCACTCCGTCAACAATCGTCCCCGCCCAGCAATCCACTTCCGCCAGCCGGTTCACGCCGCCATATTCAAATGGCACGTCAAAACGTTTTAAATTCACATAAATATGTTTCATAGCGCACCCCCTTTTTTATATCGATCCGCCATCTCCTCCAATGTCACTGTTTCCACCTTCGGTGCCTTCCCGACACTGCCAAACTTTACAATCAACGTACCCGCCACTTCTTTCACGCCGTCCTCGATGCATTTACAAATCCGGGCCACGTCCGCATCCGGCACGTTGCCATACATCACCGTATCCATAATCGGCGTAAGAAATACGCGCGGGTCAAAAGCCGCCTTGTTCTTTTCCAGCAATTCATAGATGACTCCAACCGTGGCACTGTTTCGAAGTACCGAGTCCTGCTCGAACAATTCCTTCATGTTGCGCGTCACTGCCAGACGGATGTCCGTGTCCACGTTAATCTTGTTAATCCCACAGTGCGCGGCCTCGATTAACTGGTTCACGTCGATACCGTAGGCATTTTTCAACTCGCCGCCCAGACTGTTGATTTCCTCCACGATATATTGCGGCACGGTGGATGAACCGTGGCTGACCAGGTAGCCTTCGATTCGCTCGTGGCGCATACATTCCTTGATGGCAATGGCAATCTCCTTGCGGATTACCGCGTTTTTCCCCTTATTTGCCCCGTGCATCGTGCCGTAGCTGATGGCCAATGCGTCCACTCCCGTCTTCTTGAAAAAATCAACGGCACTGAGCGGGTTCGTGTACGTACTATCGGTCGAAAACACATGATCCTCCACCCCGGCCAGCACGCCAAGTTCGCCCTCCACGCTCACGCCCCGCGCATGGGCATACTTAACAACCTCCCGCGTCAGCTCCACATTTTCTTCGAATGGCAACGAGCTTCCGTCAATCATCACGCTCGTGTAGCCGCCCTCGATTGCCGCAATACACGAATCCAGATTTTTTCCATGGTCAAGGTGCAATGCCACCGGAATCGGACTGTCCTCGCCATATTTCTTCACGGCGGCGGCAATATTTTTCGCCCCGGCCTTTTTATCCTCCAACGTGGCGTTCATGAAATCCGCGCGCCCGCCCATAAATCCATTGGCCAAATCCGCCCCCTGCAAAATGGCCGGGCTGCGAAACATCTCATGCACGTTCACGACCGCCTTCGCCTGACAGACCGCGTTGACATTAAACGCCCCCTGGGCGTAATTCTCTTTGTCCGCCGCTTCTAAAATCACTCTCATAGGTACTAACATATATAACCTCCATTTGACACAAAAATATTCCCTCAAAGAAGTTCCCTTCACTAAGTTCATCGTCCGCCAAGTTCGTTGTTCACCGCGCTTGCGATTCACCTAACGCTTTCGGTCAATGACACCATCTTGGGCAGTTCCCCGCCAATCAATGGGCGGCACCACTCTTTGAACCGTTCCGTCACTCCGTTTCCCTCTTCATTGATATATTCGTCCGGTATCGTATGCTCGTGCATCATCACCTCGTCAATGTCCACCAGGAACGGTTCTACCTCGTAAGGCTTTGTCGATACCCGGCGAAACGCGACCATTTTTCCGCTCTCGCCGTCTAACGCCGCCTTACATGCCAACCGTCCGGCAAGCTCCGCCTCCTGCCTGTCCAGAGAACTTTGCAACGGAATGGACGCACGACCCAAAAGCCCAGGCTTCTCACCCCGTGCCTTGTAGCCTAGCCGACGGATGACGACATTTGCCAAATGGGAACTGACATCGCCAAAGTAAGTCGCCCGCCCCACCTGGAAAATCGGTTCCACGACGAGATTTCCCGCCTTATCCTTCAGTCCCTCGCTCGCCACCACGACGATGCCGCTTTTCTTCTCCAACAATTTCCGGATGCTCTCAACAAACGCATCCTCATCGAACGGCCGCTCCGGCAGGTAAATCAAATCCGGCCCTAAGCCGTCATCATTGTCCGCCAGCGCGCTGGCCGCCGTAATCCACCCGGCGTTCCTGCCGGAAGCTTCCACGACCACCACATGAATCGGCAGTCCCCTGACATCGGCGCACACCTCCCGCACACTCTGCGCGATATACCGCGCCGCACTGCCAAATCCCGGACTGTGATCCGTGATGGCAATGTCGTTATCCATTGTCTTGGGAATTCCCATCACTTTTACATCCATCCGTCTGGCCTGGCAGGTCTTGTATAATTTTCCGCATGTGTCCATCGTCCCGTTGCCGCCGTTAAAAAGCACGTACCTTATATTTTTTCTCATCAAAATATCCGCCATGCGCTCATAATCTTCCTGCTCAATCTGGTCGCGCGACGTGCCAATTGCGCTGCCCGGCGTCTGCAACAACAATTCCAATTTTTCCTGCGGCACCTTTTCCAATTCGATAAATTCTTCCTTAAGCAGGCCGCCCGTGCCATTCTTTGCCGCATAAACATGATGGACGTTCTCATGTTTTTTCGCCTCGCATACCGCTCCATAGAGCGAGGCGTTAATGACTGCCGTCGGGCCGCCTCCATGTATGATTAGCACATTCTCTTCCATTTTCAACGCTCCCATGCCGTTAAACGTTTTTTCCTCTGACTTCGCCATTTCTCCACTCTAATCTGCCTGCTTTTCCTTCCCGAGGAACTCGAACATCTTCTTTTTATATGCCTCGACCCCTGGTTGGTCAAAGGGATTCACCCCCATCATTTCGCAAGAAAGGTAGCATGCAAATTGAAAAAAGTAGAACAATTGGCCAAAGTGGTACGCGTCCAACGCCCCGATTTCTAGTGTCATACAAGGAACCCGCTCACTGTGAGCCGCCACGGTCGCCTCGTAAGCAATTTTATTCATGTTCCAAAAATCCTTCCCGTCCAGATATCCAAACCCGTCCACCAGTCTTTTTTCTATCAGCCCGCCATTCTTTCCCTCTGCCGCTCTCCTGCCTATGACCAGCGTGTCATCCGCTTCCAACACGAGGGAGTCCTGCCGTTTTTGTACGTCCAAAAAGGTCTCAAACAAAATCGGCGTTCCGTCCTGCACGAATTGCCCTACCGAATGCAATTCTTCCGAATACTCCGAAGCCACCGGAAACAATCCCTTGCCATCCTTGCCCTCACTCTCGGCAAACAATTGTATCCACCATTTATAAAAGTACTTAAATTGCGGTTCAAACGATGAAAGCATCTCCACACGGTATCCTTGTCTGTAAAGAACGTTTCTCATGCACGCATACTGGTACGCCGGATTTTCACCCACATGCGTCCCGCATGTTCCTTGCATGTACCATTCTTCTTGCGCGGCACGCGCCGCCCCTTCCACATGCGACTTTTCATGTGTATCGTATGGCTTCTCCCCACGCAGTTCCATCTGCATGTCATGCGCGCCCTTGACCAGGCTTTCGATGTCAATGCCCGCCACCGCCATCGGCAGCAGGCCCACGTTGGACATGGCCGTATAACGTCCTCCGATGTTCTCCGGAAATTCCAGGAACGTGTAACCTTTTTCCATACAAATTTTCTCCAACAAGCTGCCCTTCGTCCCGGTCGCGATGATTCGCTCCGCCGCCTTTTCCCCATACCGCTCATACAGCCATCCTCGTAAAACGCGGAATGACGCACCCGGCTCCAACGTTTCAAAATTTTTGGCAATACAGTCGATATACACGGACTTCCCGTCCAACCGCGCTAGCATCTTCTTTAAGGCGTTTGCGGACAACGTGTTTCCCGCATAAATAATTTCCGGCGACCCCGGCTTTTGTATCGCCTCGATTACGGAGCGGGCGGCATTATTGGAACCGCCCACCCCTATAAGTACAAATGCGTCCGCCTCCCGGCAAATTTTCTCCGCCAGTTTTTGCAAGGTGTCAAGTGCCCGTTGGTTCGCCCACTCTTCAATGTCAAGCCAACCCAGACTGTCCGCATATTGCGACCCGCCTTCCTGTACCTCCTGCAACAGATATCCATACGTCTGCAGCATTTGGCCATAGTCCTCTTGTAACTCCTTTTCCTTATTATGGACTATAAAATTCAACATTTCCTTCACTCCGCCTTCTTTAATTCTTTCATTTTCCGACATCACTCTTATTCAGGAAAACTCCCCGTACTTTCACCTATGATTGCGTCGCTTCCTGTTCTTTCTTTTTCATTTCATCCAGGGCCACCTGCAAATCCGCCTCGCCCTTCTTATCAATCGGATAAAAATGCATGGCCAACAACGTAATCACGTAAGCCGCTACCGGTATAAATGTACGCCATGTGAGCAAGGCATGCATCGTTCCTTCGCTCTGCACCGCAGCCGTCGTGTCCAAAGCTATCACTTTCAGCATCCAGCCTGCTGCAAAAGATGCAACCGCCTGGCAAAGCTTATTGCAAAATGTAAATGAGGATGCCATCAAGCCTGCCGCGTCAACCCCCGTCTTCACCCTCGTATAACTGGCGACGTCCAAAAGAGCCGTCCGACACATCAGGTTGCATACTGCAAAGGCAATCGTGCTCAATCCCTGGCAAATCATGAATAACGGAATATGTTTTGCCCCATCCACGAAAATAACCAAGGTTGCAGCAATGCCGACAATTTCACAGAAGCAAATCGTTTTTTTCTTGCTAAACTTAGCCACGATGGGTCCGGCCAGAAAAATCAAGGCGATACTGGCCGGTAGCGACAACGCACTCAAAATACTCATCAAATCCGTCCGGCCGTTCATGTTATACATAAAGAAATATGTATTTGTCTGCGAATTAATCTGGTTTGCGAACATGTCCGTACCAAAACTGATCAACAATGTAAACAGTGCCACGTTTTGTAAAATGAATGCGGCACGCTCCTTAAACGGAATCTTCTCCTTCGACCGGGCATCCTTTTCTCTATCAACAACCGCCTTCGCATTTGGATTATATGTGTCCAGATTCCGCACTGCCAGGGTAGAAAATTCAAAGCCAATCGTTGCAATCACCGCAAAACAGATTGCCGTGATCCACCATGCATGCGGGTCGGTCATTCCGCCGAACCTATTTACGATTGCCATCGCCAATGCCGACGTGCCCGCTACGCCGATGCCGCCCAATCCTTGAAAAATAGCTTGGTACTTGGTTCGCTTTGCCACGTTGTTGCTCATAATGATCGGAACTGTCAACTGTGGCACCTGCACCACTGTCCAACACAAGCTATAGATGATGTACACGACGTATGCATAGAGTACTTTTCCACCCATGCTAAAATTCGGCACCGTAAATAATGCGACCACTACCACGCCCAAAAGCGGAGCGCCAAAATGGATGAATCCACGGTATTTGCCAAAACGCTTCGTATTCGTACGGTCAATGATCATACCCATGATGGGATCCGTGAAGGCATCCACCAACCTGGCCACCATAAAAAGTGTGCCGGCCACCACGGGATCCAGTCCCATTACGTTTGTAAAGAAAAACATCATAAACATCGTAATCAACATAAAAATCAAATTGTTCGCAATATTGCCAATTCCAAACCACCATGCCTGCAGAGTCGTCGCCTCTGTTTGTCTCTTCATCTTTATTTTCCTCATTCTTTCTTGATTTGTTTTTTTACCTTACCCTCTATTACCTTCCACCGTCACCTGACTTGTATAGCTCCTCTTGTGCAACACTTCCTCCACTTCTCCCGTCAACACGACCTCTCCCGCAAATGACAGATTGTCGGCACAATTTCCGACCATGACCTCAAGCCGTCCCGGCTCCACGACGAAGCGCATATCCTCGTCATAATACCCAAGCTGCGCACATTTCACCTGAAACGTCACCCGTTTTTTCTCGCCCGGATGCAAACGTACCCGTGCAAAGCCCGCCAACTGCTTGACCGGGCGCACCACGTGCGCGTTGCAAAAATGCGTGTAAAGTTGAACCACCTCGTCCCCTTCGCGCCCCCCGGTATTTTTCACGCTGCACCGTACCGCAAATTCACCGCTTGTCTCAATTTCCTTTTGAAGGATTTCAAAATCGTCCAAAACAAACTTGGTATAACTTAATCCATACCCGAAAGAGAACAGCGGACTGATTTCCCCATCCACGTACTTCACGTCAAAAATGGCAGCCGCACCCCCAAGCCCCGTTTCCGCTCCTTGACCTAACGAATCCATCATTTCTGCCTCTTTGCTCCCCTTTCCTTGATAACCGCTTCCTATACGCTGATTATACACGATGGGAACCTGGCCGACGCTCCTCGGAATCGTCACCGGAAGCTTGCCGCCGGGATTGCTTTCGCCGGAAAGTGCCTTGGCCACGGCACGTCCCGCACCCGCGCCGGGCATCCACGCCTGCACCATGGCCGCCACGTGCTCCGCCGCCCACGGAAGGGCGAAAATGCCCGGACCATAAAGTACCAGAACAACCGGCTTTCCGACGGCCGCCACCGCTTCCAACAACTGCTGCTGCACTCCCGGCAATCCCAAATGGCAGCGATCCCTGCCCTCGCCGCCGGTCGTGTTCACCCAGCCGCAGTTGCCACCAACCGCCATGACAACCACGTCGCTTTCCTTGGCCGCTTCCACGGCCTTTTCAATACCGGACGTATCCTCGCCCATGACGGAGCATCCCTTTGCATAACGGGTTGAAAATCTCTTTTCCAACTCCTCTTTCAAGCTGGTCGCCCCCATGCCTCGCAAAACACGCTCCATGGCACTTACCGAGTTCA
>CATLEQ010000153.1 GCA_949915905.1 uncultured Lachnospiraceae bacterium
CGGTCGGTAAATATTTCCAGCGGGTCCCCTTCCCGAATCCGCAGGGTACGGCGTATCTCCTTGGGAATCACGACACGCCCGAGATCATCTATTCTACGCACAATTCCGGTTGCTTTCATATTTTCGGTTCCTCCATTTTCCCTATCATTTGCAGTCTTCGGAACTGTCGTAAAATAAATTGCACACTATCTTGTCTAAATCCACATAGCTGTCGTTGTCATCAATCACCGTAGCCCGCTACGGCTCTTTCTTCCGCCTAGGCTATGTGAATTTATCCTGCGATATTTGATGCAATTTATTTTACGACAGTTCCTTTGCATTGTCACCTGCCGCCTTTTGTGTATATCCGAAGCCTTCCCCGAACAAGGCGCGGCAGAAATTCGACAGCACACGTTCCGCTGTATCGAAGTATTTCTAGTATCTGTAAAAAATGGGGAATTATTCACGTCAGCCGCATTCTAAAATCCGAATTATCACGATAACATTCCGCCCAATGTTCCGCCGCCCGCGCAAAGGGCAAGTGTAAGCATCGCATTCGCCCCGTCATCCTTAAGCGACCGATAAAATGCCAGGGAAATCAAAAGCAATATGCCGAAATATAGGAGCCCGGATGCCAATCCCCAGAGGAACTTCCGGCTTTTCGCACATTTTCCGATAATAAAACCACCGATAAAATTGGATACCACGTAGATTACGATAATTCCGATGGATAGTTTTCCCTCGTCCCAATGAAATTGATACATGAAAAATGCCAGGGCCAACAATAAAATGCCCGTCACCAGATATGCACCCAGCATGGATTTTAGCACCCAGGCGGCTTTTATATTAACATGTACATTCTGTTCTTGTTTCGTCATTTTTTCCATAACGCCCACTCTTCGCCTTGCGTCATTCTTTTATCCTAATTATACGTCCGTTCTACTTGAAAAATGCGTTCCCTTCTGCTAAAATGTAAAAAGTTGTTACGATTCAAAACCAAAGACGAGGTACTTTCTTATGAGCCTGACAATTCCTATCGAGACTTCGGCCAGACACATTCATCTGTCCGAGGATGATTTTAAAACATTATTTGGGCCGGACGGTCAACTGACTTACGTCAAGGAACTAAGCCAGCCGGGACAGTATGCCTGCCAGGAACGTTTGACCGTGGTCGGCTCCAAAGGACAGTTTGACAATGTCATCGTGCTCGGCCCGTTTCGTTCCCACACACAAGTGGAGATTTCCGTGACCGACGCAAGGAAGCTCGGCATCCAAAGCGTCATCCGCCAATCCGGGGACATTGCCGACACTCCGGGATGCACGCTGATTGGACCTTGCGGCAGTTTGGATCTGAAAGAAGGGGTCATTGTCGCCAAACGGCACATCCACATGGCACCGCTTGACGCGATTCGCGCGCATGTGCGGGACAATGACATCGTGTTCGTGATCACCACCAGCTACGAGCGTTCCCTGATTTTTTCCGACGTGGTCGTCCGCGTCAGTCCGTCGTTTCGACTGGCGATGCATGTGGACACCGACGAGGCGAATGCATTTGCCAACGATGACAATCCGACCGGCGTCATTCTCAAGCTGTTTGACGGACACACCTATAACCTGCAGGCTTGGGCCGAGGAGCTGCAAGCCGGCATCCACCGCTAAGGAACTGTCAAGAAATAACTTTGCATTTGACACAGAATGGATTTTCATATGCAAGGTGGAGGAAGGCGTCGTAGTGGGCTACGACGCCTGATGACAACGCAGCAGATGGAAATTCAGGCAAGCCAAATGTGAAGACTTATTTCTTGACAGTTCCTAAGTACAACAAGAATAGCAAATGGAGGTAATTTAGTTATGAGTATGATTGATGATGTAAGAAGTGCCATGGTGGCCGCCATGAAGGCAAAAGACAAGGAGCGCAAGGAATCTCTGTCCTTCCTTTTATCTTCCTTAAAGAACAAGGCAATTGACAAGCGTGCCGACTTGACCGAGGAGGAGGAAGCCCAGGTCGTATTGAAGGAAATCAAGCAGGTGAAAGAAACCTTGTCGCTCACGCCGGAAGACCGCACCGACATCCTTGCCGAGTGCGAGCATCGTCTGGCCGTCTTGGAGGAATATGCCCCCAGGATGATGAGCGAGGACGAGATCCGTGAAGTGGTCAAAGGTGTTCTGGCCGACCTCGGCATCACGGAACCGACCGGAAAAGACAAGGGCAAAATCATGAAAGAGCTGATGCCGAAGGTAAAAGGCAAGGCGGACGGAAAACTGGTAAACGAGATTGTGGCATCCATGATGTGACGATACCATGGTCAAAAGGTCATGATATAATAACGGCCAATCCGTGTAATCGGATCGGCCGTTTCTCGTGTTTAACCTATTTTTTTCTTATAGATACCTTCCAACGCGTCGACCACGCCGTCGATTCCCATGAGGCTCGCGTTTAGTATCATCTGGTATGAGTCGATACCGCCCCATTCCCGTCCGGTATGTTCTTCGTAATAGGCCTTCCTGCTCTTGTCAACCTTCTTAATCTTCTCCCACGCCTTTTTCTCGTCCAGATTATAAAGCTTCATGATTCGGCGAATCCGGTCTTCCTTGCATGCCCAGACAAACACGTTGATACAATTGGAATAATCGCCCAGTACATAGTCCGAGCAACGGCCGACAAAAATAGCCGGGCCGCGCCGCGCCAGTTTTTGAATCAGAGCGGACTGCTTTTCGTATACCTGGTCTGTCAGCGACTCCTCGAACGTCTTCCCGCTCATAAACGTGATGTAATCTCCCGGGTCGGTAATCAACGCGGATTTGTATCTCCCAAGCAAGGACTCATCCACCCGCGCCGCGTCCTCCATGGAAATCTTTAACTCCCCGGCCGCCATGCGGATCAGGTTGTGGTCATACAGCGGAACGTCCAATCGCTCGGCCAGTCTGTTGCCAATCTCGTGTCCGCCGCTCCCAAATTGCCTGCCAATCGAAATAACCGTGTGCTTCGTCATAAAAATCGCTCCTTCCCTGATGCAAAATTCCGTTATTCGTTACTTCTATTATAATGCAATTTCCCTCAATAAGGAAGTAAAACAACTTTCTTTTTCAAATTTCCTCCATAAAGTACATCCTTGCCTCAAAGTCCTGGTATATCCGCGTGTTTTTTCCATACCCGCTGCCCGCGAACGCCTGGCTTAGCCTGACTCCGTTCTGGTTCAAGCACGCCCCGGAGACCTCGACGCATTCTTGTTCCCCGTCCATTTTCACAAACCTATCCGCCATTTGTACCATCACCCCGTCCTTTTTGAGGGCAATCGGCGAAATGAGGTTTACCAAATCGCCAAAACGGCGGATGGACACTTTATGCTCCAGATTGGTAAAGCGATACCGTTTTTCCGGTGCCAGCCCCCGCGTGCGGAATTCTTCATAGCTGTGGTTCGGTGCCACCATTCCCTGCACCATCACCCCGACCGCCCGGCTCTTGTCCGGCGCGACACACAGCCATTTGCACGCCTGCTGCCCCGGCCTTGGCCCGTCCTCGACCGACGCGCCCAGAACCGCCAGCGCATTTTCCATGCCAAGGCAATTTCTGGCCGCCGAAGCCTCCAGCCGATACCAATCCCCATACTGCAGCGTCTCGCGCCACTCCTTATAGAGACTGACTTGTGACGCGATTTCGTCCCGCTCCCGCCTGCTTAGGGCCGCCAGGTTACATTCATATCCCAGCACGCCAAACGCCGCCACGCTAAACCGGGTATCGAGCGGCGTCTCCCGCAAGGTCTGGTGGTTCGGGCATCCTGAAACGTGCGCACCAATGACCGACTGCGGATAACCATAGCTATAACCATTCTGAATGTGGGCGCGGCACAACGCGTCCGTATTGTCGCTTCCCCAAATCTGCGGCATATAGCAAAGGATGCCAAGGTCAAAACGGTTGCCGCCGGACGCACAGCCCTCGAACAAAATGTGCGGGAACCGTTCCGTCAACGTCTTCATCACCTCGTACAATCCCATGATGTAGCGGTGGGAAAATTCCTTCTGTCTCTGCGGCGGCAACTTGGCAGAATACACGTCGGAAAAGTTACGGTTCATGTCCCATTTCACATAATGAATGTCCGCCGAGGAAAATAATTCCGTCAATTGTGCAATGATTTCGGTTCGCACGTCCTCCCTTGTAAAGTCGAGAATCCGCTGGTTGCGCCCCTCCGAATGGGCGCGCCCGGTAATCTGCACGGCATAGTCGGGATGGGCGCGGTACAAGTCGGAGTCCACGTTCACCATCTCCGGTTCCACCCAGATGCCAAGTTGCATATGAAGTGCCTTCAGTTTTTCCGCCAACCCGGAAAATCCATGCGGCAGCTTTTTCGTGTTAATCTTCCAATCGCCCAACGAAGTCGTGTCATTGTTCCGCTTTCCAAACCATCCGTCGTCCACGACGAACAATTCAATCCCAGCCTGCGCCCCCGCCTTTGCCAGAGAAAGCAACTTGTGCTCGTCAAAATGGAAATACGCCGCCTCCCAGGAATTTAAAAGCACCGGCCTCACCTTATGCTTCCACTCGCCGCGCACGACATGCTCCCGCACAAAGCGATGCATGTGCCGTGAAATATCGGAAAATCCATGTGTGGAAACCGTCATCACCGCCTGCGGGGTCTCGAAAGATTCCCCGCTATCCAGCATCCAGGAAAATTCCTCCTCATTGATGCCGGCCAGAAAACGGCTCTTCCCATGCCCGTCCACTTCCACCAGTTCTTTATGGTTGCCGGAATAAATCAGATTGCAGGCAAAGCATTCCCCGCCGGTTTCCGTCGTCTGCGGATGCGCCAGCATCACGAACGGATTGGCAATATTGGATGAATTTCCGGTACGGGAGGAAATGCTCGCGCATCCCTTCCTCACAAGTGTCTCCGACCGGTTCATCTCGTTCGCCCAGTGTCCGCCAAAGGTCACGAACCGGTATCCGCTCCGCTCCAGGTCAAGCTGCGTGCTCATCAAACGGTCGATACAGACCCTGGCGCCGCTCCGGTTATACAGCACCGCGCCCCGCACGATGCAGTCAGCCTCCGGATACACCGTATAATACAATTCCAGGCCGATGTTCTCATGCCGTTCCTTTAAACGGACGTATAACGTCTGCACGAAGTCGCCTGACGGCTCGCATCCCGGCTGCGCGTCCTCTGTGCCTTCCCGCTTCAGACATGTGGTTTCCGCGCTTTCCTGTTCCGGACACGCGCCCTCCGCATATGCCGAGGGCAATGTTTGGAGCACGGGCGCACCGTTCTCAATGCGATAACTCTCATAGCGAAAGTCCGTCGTCCTACTTCCATTCGCCAATGTCAACTCCACGAACGGCTGTCTGAAATCACCTTTTCCCTCGCCCGACATTTCCAGACAATATTCTTCCAGATATACGTCTTTTCCTTTGATGTCGCCATACGTTTCCTCAGAATAGGCCAGCCCGCACCCCATCGCGTTGACCGCCTTGTGCCGTATCGCCTCGTATTCGCCCGGCCCGATATCCAAATGTTCCCCATAATACAAATGCTCCAAATGTCCGCTTGGCAGCCTGGCAAACGCATATGTCGTATACTCCGTGTGCAACACGAAGAGGCCGTTTTCTTCCTTAATCCACTGTTTGTTCATGTTTTTTCTCCCGTCCGCTTTCACGCAGATAGTAAATGGTCGGCACGACAACCATCGTAAGCACGGTCGAGCAAATCAATCCAAACAAGAGCACGACCGCCATCGGCGAGGTCATCGGGTCATTGGAAATGATGAGCGGCACCAGCCCGATACATGTCGTGACGCTGGAAATCATAATCGGGCGGAAACGCAGGCGCACCGCCTCGCGGCAGGCCTCCTGGATGGACGCGCCCTCTTCCCGCTGTGCGTCAATCACTTCAATCAACAAGATTCCATTATTTACCACGATGCCAAACAAGCTGACCACTCCGAGCAAGGCCATGACCTGCAAGTCCATCTGCATAATCCAAAGTCCGAAGAAACAACCAATCAGGCTCAACGGAATACTGGTCAAAATATTGAGCGGCTTGGCAAAATCCTTAAACTGCAAAAGAAGGATGACGTAGATGACCAAAACGGCCGCACCGCCCGCATAGATTAAGTTCACCAGCAAATCCATCATGTTGCTCATCTCGCCTTGCTCCACGATGGACACGCCCTCCGTGTCCATCTCGGACACATAGTCCTCCATGAACTCCGTCTCAATCCTGCCCGACACGTATCCCGGCAGCACGTCCGACAGCACGTTGATGTATCGTTTTCCATTGTAATGCTTAATCAACGGAATCTGTGGTTCCAGCGTAATCTCCGAGACCTGTCCCAGCAACACCTTCGTGTCGCTAATCGAGGAGGACACCGGCATCTGCTGTAATTCCTCCAGGCTGTTAATGTTCGCCCGCACAATGATGTCCATCTCACTGCCCGATGCCGTGTAAGTGGAAGCCGTCGCCCCCATCAGGCTGGTATTTAACTGCTTGATCACGTCATATTTCAGCAACCCGTAACTGGAAAGCAACTCACTGTCCAGATTCACCTTGTATTGGTATTGCGGTATGATGGAACTGTCCCGCACATTGCTCGTTCCGTCAATCTGATCCAGGGCGTTGCACATTTCCTCCGCCAGGGCATTTAGCTGGTTTACGTCCTCCCCGTATACGGTATACGTAATCTTGGCCTCCGTCGGCATCGAATACTCCAGTCCCTTGACTTCGACGGTCGCTCCCGCGACACGCTCGTCCATCAATTGCTGCAATTCTCTCGCCGCATCTTCCGCCCTTCCCACGTCCTTTAATTTTTCTTCGTTCAGTTGAATCATAATCTGACCGACATTGTCCGCGTCACTAAGTGACGGCACCGTCAAAAAGAAGCTCGGCAATCCGCCGCCCACCGACGCGGTATAGGCATCCACCATCTCCTCCTCGTCCAGAATGTCTCCTATCTGCTCCACGATTTTCCCGGTCTGCTCCAGATTCATCGTCTCACCCGTTATGTTAATATAAGCAACCGGCTTCGAGGCATATGGGAAAAACTGCAGTCCCAGCTGAAGCACCAAAAACACCGCCACTCCCAGCGTGGCAAAGCATCCCGTCAGCGTCATGACCGGATGCTGCATCCCGACATTTAAGAGCCTGTAAAAGCCTTTCCGGACCCGGCTTTCTTTTTCCGCCCGCTCCTTTGACTCCGGCTTAAAGAAATAGTATGCCAACACGGGGATGCCGCACATGGACATGAAATAGCTGGCCGTCAAAGACGCGATGACCACGGTCGGTATCGTTCCCGCCACCATTCCAACCACGCCCGGCACAAAATAAATCGTGCCGAACGTGACCACCGTCGTCAGCGTACTCGTCAACACCGGAACCCACGTCGTCTTGACCGCGCTGCAAATCGCCACCTCCCGCTCCATGCCGAGATTTAGGTTGTGTTGGATTTCCTCGCTCACCACCACCGCGTTGTCCACCAAAATGCCCAGACTGACAATCAATGCCGCGATGGAAACGAACTGAAACTCGATTTTCAAAAAGTTCATCACCACGAAGGTAATCAGGATGCTGATTGGCAAGGCCGTGCTGATAACCAGGGCGTTACGGATGCGCACGCCGATCATGACCACGATCATGATCAAAATAATGCTTTCCACCAAATTGAGCAAAAAGCCGTTGATATTTTCCGCGATGTCCTCCGGCGCGTACATGACCTCGTGGAAAATGAGGTCGTCCGGCAACTCCGCCTTCAACTCGTCGATTTCCTTGCGAAGCCTCGTCCCGATATTGACCGCGTTCTTTCCTTCCGTAAATTTTCCGACCAGCAAAATGGTGTCGCGGCCATCCTGCACATAATATTTGTCACTCGTATCCTCGATGTAAACATCAGCGACATCCTTGAGCTTGACAAACGCAAGCCCCTCCTCGCCACCGCCGATGACGGTGTTTTCAATGTCACGCAGGCTTTCGAACAAGCCACTGCTCGACACCGTGACCGTACCACTGTCATAGGCTATGCTTCCCGCGGGTATCGTCAGATTCTGCGCCTGCATCAGCGAGAGAATATTCTCTATGGAAACGCCATAGGTCTTCATCTGCTGGATGTTTGCCTCCACTACGACCTGCTTTTCCTTCTCGCCATATACCGTG
>CATLEQ010000154.1 GCA_949915905.1 uncultured Lachnospiraceae bacterium
GCCTGGCCCGAAACGGACCCACGCTGATAAACTCTCTCGGTTTTTGTTCCCCGAAAAAAACCAGGATATTATAAAAATCCAAATTACTCTTTATAATGATCATGTGGTTTCCATCCAACATCTTCAGTCCCTGAACCAGGGATGACTGGCTATTGTCTTTTTTCCAGACCGTTTTTCGAAACCCCCTGTCTATTTTGTCAAAATCCCCATACGGATAATCGAAGAACCATGCGTCCATCCCGTATACGTCAGATATCATCTGCCGAATAAACGGAAAGGCTTACTTCACACTTTTTCCAATATGCATCCCGCTCCTCCCTTTCTTTAAATTTTTACATATTATCAAAATAGCACAAAAATAATCCAAATTCAACGAAAATCATACAAGTATGGGATGCTTTCTTACTGTTATAATATTTAAGAACACCACCGGCGTTCTTGCGGTGGCGCGCAAGTCAGCCATGCTGACAAAATGCATCTTCGTGCGCCTGCCATCCGCCGGAGACATTTCAGATGGGGATTGAATATCGCCCTGCAAAATAGCAAGCATTAAAATCAGAAAGGAGACAGTCAAACATGGTAAAAACAAATTGGAACCAGGGATGGAATTTCACCAAGGACGCAGTGACGATATCCGAAGGTGCTTCCGTGCTCGCACAAGGAAACTGGAAGGAGGTCGACCTGCCGCATACCTGGAACGGCGAGGACGGACAAGACGGGGGGAACGATTACTACCGCGGTACTTGTTTTTATGCCAAGACGCTGAACCTGGCAGAATGTTCCGACACGGACGATGTTTATATTGAATTCGAAGGAGCCAACTCTTCCGCCGACTTGTATGTAAACGGCAAGGCCGCCGCCCATCACGACGGCGGGTATTCTACCTGGCGGGTCAATATCGGCAGCCTTTTACAAGCGGAAAACGAACTCGTCGTGGCAGTGGACAACGCCCCCAACGACCATGTCTACCCGCAGATGGCCGATTTCACATTTTATGGCGGCTTATATCGAAACGTAAATCTTCTTCATGTGGGAAAGGCACGATTTGATTTGGATTATTACGGGGGACCCGGCATAACCGTGACACCAAAGATAAAGGGCGGCGATGCCACGGTATCTGTAAAGGCTTATCTGTGCGGAACCCATGGCACGGAAAACCTGACTTTCTCCATTTACGATGGCGGACAAGTGATAGCCGAAACCACGACGACGGCGGAGAATCCCGCGGTCGACCTGGAAATCAAGGACGTACATTTGTGGAATGGACGCAAGGATCCGCATTTATATACGATGAAGGCCGTATTGTCCGATGGCGGCACGGTACTGGACGAGCGCAGCGTACGCTTCGGATGCCGCACCTTCTCCATCGATCCAGAAAAAGGATTTATTTTGAATGGGGAATCCTACCCGCTGCATGGCGTGTCCCGCCACCAGGACCGCCCGCATATCGGAAACGCACTCCACAAAGAGCACCACGAGGAAGACATTGATTTGATTCTGGAGATGGGTGCCAACACCATCCGCCTGGCACACTACCAACATGACCAGTACTTCTATGACCTCTGTGACGAAAAGGGGCTCGTGATTTGGGCGGAGATTCCCTATATTTCCAGGCACCTGCCAAACGGCCGGGAAAACACCGTTTCCCAGATGAAGGAACTGGTAACGCAAAATTACAACCATCCTTGCATCGTGGTTTGGGGATTGTCCAATGAAATCACGATGGGCGGCGCGGACGACCCCGACTTGCTGGAAAACCACAAAATCTTAAACGACCTCGTACACCAGATGGATCCGACCCGGCTTACCACCATGGCGGTCGTCTCCATGTGCAGCATAGATTCCGAGTATGTCAAAATCCCGGACGTGGTCTCCTACAACCACTACTATGGATGGTACGGCGGGGACACTTCCATGAACGGGGAATTCTTTGACAAATTCCACGCCAAATATCCGAACATTCCGATTGGCATGAGTGAATACGGATGCGAAGCGTTGAACTGGCATACGTCAAACCCGGAGCAGGGCGACTACACGGAAGAATACCAGGCGTATTATCACGAGGAATTAATCAAACAGTTATTCACCCGCCCATTTATTTGGGCCACCCATGTCTGGAACATGTTCGACTTTGCCGCGGACGCCCGGTCGGAGGGCGGAGAGGACGGAATGAACCACAAGGGACTGGTGACCTTCGACCGCAAGTACAAGAAGGATTCCTTCTATGCATACAAAGCCTGGTTGTCCGACGAGCCATTCGTTCACATCTGCGGAAAGCGTTACGTAGACCGGGTGGAGGACGTAACAAAAGTGACCGTCTACTCCAACCAGCCGGAAGTAGAGTTATTTGTCAATGGGAAGAGCCTCGGCAAACAGACCTCGGACGTACATTTCTTCTATTTTGACGTGCCAAACGCAGGGGAGAGCACGCTAAGTGCCAAGGCCGGTACATGCACGGACGAAAGCGTCATCCGCAAGGTCGACACCTTTAACGAGGAATATCGTATGAAAGAGACCGGCGACGTGCTCAACTGGTTTGAGATTGAAACGCCGGAGGGTTATTTTTCCATCAACGACAAGCTTTCCGACATCATGTCCACCGCGAAAGGGAAGCTGTTCATGGTATCATTTGGCACATCCCTGATGAAAAAAATGAAGGTCGGCGACGGGAAGAGTGCGGGAGCGGGCTTCGAACTGGCAGACACGGATATGATGAAGATGATATCCGGCTTCACCGTGAAACGGCTCTTGTCCATGATGGGAACGGCCGGGGCAAAGCCGCTGACAAAAGAGGAAATGCTGGAAATCAACCGGAAACTGAATAAAATCAAGAAAAAATAATGCCACGTGAACCGCTCTGTGGCAATGAAGAATTGAGTATTACCATCTTTGAGTGGGATTAAAAGGAAGGTGCATTTGCCGCAACAGATGCACCTTCTTTTTATTCGGTTTCCCTTTTTCTCACAACACCCGGCAGTCCTCATGCCCGCAGAACGCGTCCACCGGGGAAACTCCCTTGAACTCACTGCGTCCCATCAGCTTCTCAAATGCCGCGTCAAGGGTCGCCTTGTTACTGGAGTAGGTGTTTACGTACACGTCCGCCATCGGAATGTCAAGCAAATGGTACGGGTTTGCCGTGCTCATGACAATCAGCGGCATCTCGCCCGCATACCACGGAATGTCATTTCCAAGGCCGAACGCCACTTTCCAATTGACACGAACCGTCGTCGCGTTGGACACGGTCGGAATGTTGACAATAATCATCGCGCAATCATATTTCGAGGTAAAATCTTCTGTCTTCATCTGGATCTCACCCATGATGCGCTGCATGTCCGGGGTCGGGTTTCCGCTTAAGAAGCTGGCCTGGTCCATCACGAAATAACGTTTGCGAAGCTCCACCTCGAACCCTTCCTTCTCCAACCGTTCCTTCATTTCCAAGGCAAACGGCGAGTCGTTGACCACGTCCGCCTCAATAACGTTTAAGTAAACCCGTTTCGTCTTTTCCGGGCTCATCGGCAAAATGTGCTGATTATCTTTCACAAGCGTCACCGCCTTGTCGGCGCACTCTTCCACCCAGGCCTTCGTCTCTTCCAGATTCACAACTGCCAACGGGTCACGGTCCGGCACCAACTTGCCCGCCGCCTGCTTCTCTGGCAAACCAAGATAAGCCTTCATCGCAAGGATACGAAGAACCGCCTCTTCCAGACGTTTGTCCGAAAGGATGCCGTTCCGATAGCCTTCCGCCAAGTACTCATAATCCTCCTGCAGGTTGCGGTTAAACAAAAGCATGTCGCACCCCGCCTCGATACAATACGGTACCGCTTGTCTTCTCGGCATGTTCTGCATATATCCCACCATCAGGGACGAGTCCGTGACAATCACACCGTTGAATCCAAACTTCTCTCTCAAAAGTCCCGTCAACAACGGTTTCGACTGCGAACCGGCGGCAAACGCCTCCTTGTCACTGATGCCCGGGCAGACCATCCGCGCCACGCCCGGCTGTGCGATATGCCCCGCCATAATGCTCGGCGCACCCTCGTCAATCAACGTTTTATAAATCATGCCATAGCTGTCCATCCATTCCTGGGCGGACAATGCATTGACGGACACCAGCAAATGTTGGTCGCGCTCATCACTGCCGTCCCCCGGAAAATGCTTGATTGTCGGTGCGACTCCCTCTTCCTTCGCCGCCCGCAAATTCCCCCTTGCCATCTCAAGGACGACGTTTTTATCACTGCCAAACGACCGGACATTGGTAATCGGATTTTGATAACTATTGTCAATGTCGACCAATGGCGCGTATCCCCAAGTGATGCCTGCCGCCGCGGCCTCCCGACAGGCCACCTTGCCCAGACGATAGCCAAACCCCACGTCCCCCGTGGCGGCACAGCCCTCCGGCATGGCAAAATACGTTCCCTCTTCCAGTGCCCCGTTCCCGCCTTCTTCCAGATTGGCGGAAATCAACAGCGGAATCCTGCTTGCTCCCTGAAACGCCCCCAAAATCTGGTGGATCGCCTGCCCCGGCAGCGGCCTCACCATGAATCCTCCGACCTTCAACTGCTGTGTGTACTGCATGATATGTGCCTCGTCCACGCCGGAAAAGGCCGGGCACAAAACCTGTCCCAATTTCTCCTCCGTCGTCATAGAAGCGTAGGTCTCCTCCACCCACCTACTCTGCTCCTCACTTAAGTAATACGGATTGCCGCTAAAATCCAACCTGCTCATTTCAAAATCTCCTTTCCTCGGCGCCTTTCGGACTGTCCATTCCCCCGGCATTGCCTTAAGCACCTTTTGTTTGAGTTTTGTTATTCTTTTGTTAAAGAAATGTTAATAATATATTTACCATAATCCCGCCTTATGTTATTATAGAATCATGCTAGTTATTATAAAATTTTGTGATTATTTTGCATTTGAGATGTCATGGCACGACTCATTTACGGATATCGGCCATTCCTCGTCCAAATAGAAAGGAGCTTTCGATGTTTCCCCGGCAGTTATTACAAAAGTTCTCTTCCGCTTTTTCCATCCCTTTGCAGGCCTACGACGGGGACGAGTTGCTATTTTCCTGCGGAGAACAGTTTTTCTCGCCCAATCCCGCCCTCTATTTTATGCAGCCATACCTCTCGCAAAAATATACGGTATATTTTGTTGTCTCACCCGATTATTTAATGAGCGGCTGTATTCAAGATAAGACATCGGGCGAATTCCTCGTCATCGGCCCCGCCTGCCCATACGAGCTGTCCACCACACAGGCACGCACCTTGTTAAAAGAAATGCAGCTTCCTTTTGCCCGGCTGGAAGAAATGCTGCGCTGGTTTCACGCCCTTCCGCGGATGGACGTTCCCTCTTTCCGAAGCATGTTGGACTTTTTAAATACCATGCTCTATCCTGGCAACAAAGAAATTCCGCTTCATGTCACGTACAAGCACTCTCTTGTCAAACTGGAAGAAACTCAAGATACGCCGGCCAATTTAAGCCTTACCATGGCATCCGAGCAAAAAATCCTTCTTTTGATTGAACATGGCCGCCCGGATGAATTAAAAGAATACTTTGATTCCCATCTCTCCCATGCTTCACTACATATGGGCACGTTGGGGCCAAATGCCATCCGTTCTGTCAAAAATATTTTTATATCCAGCATCTCCATCTCCAGCCGCGCGGCCTTAAAGGGAGGCGTGAATTATGATACCCTCATTTCCCTCACGGATTACTATATTATGAAGGTGGAGTCCCTCACGCTTTTTTCTGACATTATGAATCTGATGACCACGACCATGGTTGACTTTGCAAGACGGGTCGAGCTGTGTCAATGTGTCCGCACAGAATCCCCCGTCGTGGCGAAAGCCTGCCGCTTTATAGAAGAAAATCTGCATTCCAAAATCAGTACGAAGGACGTTGCACGGCAGCTTTCCTTTGAAGTGACGTATCTTTGCCACCTATTTAAAAAAGAAACCGATAGGACATTGACAGACTACATACAAGAGAGAAAAATCCGCGAGGCACGCTATCTGCTCGATTCGACGAGCCTTTCACTCGCCGCCGTTTCTGAACGGCTTGGATTTTCCAGCCAGCAACAGTTTCAGGCAATCTTCAAAAAAAGAACCGGGACGACGCCCGGTTCCTATCGAAAACAACGACTTATTTTAACGTAGTTTGCTGTCACAAATCGGAATCGGATGGGCCGCCCTCTCCTTTTCCGCTTTCAATTCCTCCAACGTATACGGCTCCTCCCCTGAAAATCCCATCGCCGCATAAGCCTCTTTTGGCACGTCATTTTCCTTCATCAAAAGACGCAGTTGATGAACCAGCTCCAATTCCTTTTCCGGATTATCTATTGGCCGCTGTTGTCCCGGATCCTCCTGCAAATCATAAAGCACCGTGCCAAACGCGTCCAGATTGATTCCCATCGCCTGGCCACAAGGGATTTTTAAAACCGGCACTTCCTTCGTAAAAGAAAATGGCTCTGCCAACGTCATTTCTTTTAATTCTTCCGCCGAAAAGCGCGTCCGCATATGCGTGGGCATCAACGTATACTCATACTGGCGGACATTCGTGTCGGGACAACGCATGTATACATATCTTCCATCCGTCATATTCACATACTCACCGTGCGTGCCAAACAAGGCGAATTCCCGCACCGGAGTGTCATTTTCAAGCACCGGTGTCAAATCATGCCCCGTCATGTCATTGGTGGGCTCCAATCCAAACCACGTAAGCAACGTGGGAGCCAAATCAATCGTCTGTACGAGCGACCGGCGGCGTTCTCCTGCCTTTCCCACCTTCGGATTCCACATAAAAAACGGAATATGCGCGACTTCATTGTAATGCGGCATCGCCGACTTGCCCCACCACTCATGCTCGCCGAGCAGGAAACCATGGTCGGTGTTCACAATCAACATCGTATCTTTCCACAAGTCATACTTGTCCATCTTGTCAAGCACTTGCCCCAGATAATAGTCGCACATGGACACCAATGCCTTGTACCGGTTCACGCAGTGCTTCCTTTGTTCCTCCGGTTCCTTTACCTTCTGATAAGACGGCCAGTCAAAATCCGGTCCGTCATAGCCGTCCGGGTCTGGATACATCGCCTTGAAACGTTCCGAGGCAAAAAACGGCTCGTGCGGGTCAAACGTCTCTATCTGCAAAAACCATTTGTCCTCGTCATGATTACGCTCGATAAACTCCAGGCCGTTTTGGAACGTCTTAGCCTGCGGCATATCTTCCTCCGTCTTCATCATCATCCGATTCACCGCGTCATTTTTCTTCATGTCCGGCAGTCCCATGGCCGCCATGGCCTTCCGCATCATCTGCGTCTTTTGGTCTTTCGGCAGCGTGTCCGGGTCTTTTACCATGCCAATCCAGGGATCCCCCTCCTGCCCACGGTTTGCCTCCCATGTGGAATAACGGGTGTGGTATGTCGCGCCGCCGTCCTCCCAATAGTGCTGATGGTCAGACACAAGGTGCGTATGAACGCCGTTCTTCTTCAAAATCTCCGGCATGGAATCATCAAATGGCTCAATAGGTCCCCAGCCCCTATGGAAAAAATTGTACCTTCCCGTATGTAGTTCCCTCCTGGCCGGCATGCACGGCATGCTGCCGATATAACATTGGTCAAACGTGACCGCACTCCTTGCAAGACGGTCAAAATTCGGAGTTTTCACGTCCTGACACCCATAGCAGGACAACATCCTCCGATTCAAAGAATCAAACATTACCATAATCGCTTTCATGCTTCTCTCCTCCTGACACATTCGCTATAATCCACGGCTTAACCGCCTTGAATTGTAACCAGTTTACAAAATTTCCTTCTCGCGGACATGTTTATTTGTTGTTTTTTTCATTATTTTGTGTTATAAAATCGAGTAGGGGAGATTTTTCCCCTACTCGTCGCGCCGGAACAGGCTGCATAAGCAGCATATACCTTTCTGTCCCGTGCGCATAAAAAAGAGTCCGGCTTGCCGGACTCTCGCGCCGGAGCGCGGCTGCGTCAGCAGCCATTTTCCTTATGCGCAACTGTTCCAAGAAAGGAATTTCAATCATCATGAAGCAAGAAGAGCAACTACTCTACCAG
>CATLEQ010000155.1 GCA_949915905.1 uncultured Lachnospiraceae bacterium
TTTTCCACCCATCCTCCAAGCAGTTCGCAGAGTATGCGGCGAAAATATTCATGCCTCGTATAAGACAAAAAGCTTCTCGAATCCGTAAGCATTCCCACAAAATTGACCAGCATTCCCAGATTTGCCAGCGAAGTCATCTGCTCCGTCATGCCGGTTTTATGGTCATTAAACCACCATGCCGACCCTTGCTGAATCTTCCCGGCTGCACTGGAATCCTGGAAACATCCCAACACCGTTCCAATCACCGCGTTGTCGTTCGGATTCAATGAATACAAAATCGTCTTCGGGAGCTCATCCGTGCAATTCAGGCTGTCAAGGAAATCCGCCAATTGATCCGCCGGGGCATAATTATTGATACAATCATAGCCCGTGTCCGGTCCCAGCTTTTGGAACATCAATCCGTTATTGTTGCGTTTACAGCCAAAATGAAGCTGCATCACCCATCCCAGCCGGTGATATTCCCTTCCAAGGAATTGTAGGAACGCGGTCTTGTATTTTGCGATTTCTTCAAACGTGAGCGTCTCCCCTTTTAAGCCCTTTTGGAAGATTCCTTCCACCTCTTCTTCCGTCGCCGGCACGCACACCACGTAGTCAATTCCATGATCGGACACCTTGCAACCCCTCTCGTCAAAATAAACCATCCGCTTCAGAATTGCCCGCTTCAAATCTGCAAAACTCTGAATTTCCATGCCACTGACCTCTGCCAGCTTCTTTACATACTCCGGAAAAACCGCCGCCTCGACATTGGTCGCCTTGTCCGGCCTCCAAGCCGGCAGCACCTGCACTTCAAAGCTCTCATCCGCCTTGATTTTTTCATGCCACTCCAGAGAATCCACCGGGTCGTCCGTCGTACAAATCAATGTGACATTTGACTTTAAAATCAGTCCCCTCACGCTCATGTCCGGCTCCTGAAGCTTTTTATTACAAAGGTTCCATACCTCCTCGGCGGTTTCCCCGCTCAAATGCCCCTCGTAGCCAAAATACCGTTTCAATTCCAGATGAGACCAGTGATAGAGCGGATTTCCAATCAATTTTTCCAACGTCTCCGCCCATTTCTGGAATTTCTCACGATCCGGCGCGTCCCCGGTGATATAGTACTCATCCACCCCGTTCGAGCGCATTTGCCGCCATTTGTAATGATCCCCGCCGAGCCAAACCTGCGTGATATTTTTAAACTGCCTGTCTTCCGCAATTTCCTGCGGATCGATATGGCAATGATAGTCCAAAACCGGCATGGTTTCGGCATATTCGTGGTACAGTTTTCTGGCACACTCCGTACTCAGAAGAAAATTTTCATCCATAAACGCTTTCATAATTCCAGACTTCCTTCTTTCATAATCAAACTGACATGTCGCCTGACGGCGACATCACCCTGAATAAAAGTCACAATTCTTCGGAATCAGAAATCAACCATTACATAATCAAGGAACAACGCCTCGATTCGTCAGAAATCCGTTGTGCTGCGCTTCACCAAATGGCATTTCACCATTTGCTTCTGCTTCATGCCTTTTCCGTTTAGCAAGGCCATGACCGAGTCTATCGCGGTTTTACACAATACCTCCGGCCTCGTGTCGACGGAAGTCAGCTCAGGCTCACAACTAATCGAAAGCTCAGAATTATTATATCCTACGACATTGATTTCCCCCGGCACCTTGATGTCTCTCGCATGCATGTACTTGAGCGCGCCCACGGCCAGACTGTCATTGACCGCAATCACACCGTCAAAATGCAGATTTCTCTGGCGCAGCAGCATGTCACGGGTGGCATAGATTCCTTGTTCCGTTTGGAGAATCCATTTTTCATTTATCTCCACCTCGTGCTCCTTAAATGCGGCCCGGTAGCCTTCCAGCTTGCGCCTCGCGCTATAGGAATCCGAATCCGTCAAAAACAGAATCCGCTCTTTTCCCGCGAAAAGCAATTCGTCCGTCACGTCATACACCGCCTGAAAGTCATCTGCCAGAACGCAATAAATATGTTCCTCCTCCAGGTAACCATTAATCAAGACCACGGGAAGCTGCCCGGAAACCTCTTTTATACAAGCATAGTAGTCCGCCGACTCATCCGCATAATCTGAACCGACTAAAAGCAACGCGTCGATCTGTTTCTTAAGGATCCGCTCCACGGCTTGTTGTTTGTCCTCCGCGTCATAGCCGCTGCAATACAAGATGCAATCATAACCATATCCCTGCAGGTTCTTTTCCAAATAAGAAACCGCTCTCGCCATGTATGTGTCGGCGACATCCGGACAAATGATGCCCACCGCCTTCATGGAGCCAAGCCCCAGCCCCCTGGCAAATACGTTCGGCGTGTAATGGTTTTCTTCCATCACTTTACGCACCTTTTCCTTCGCCTTCTCGCTGACCTTCGGACTGTCGTTCACGACCCTTGACACGGTGGCGATGGATACGCCCGCCAGCTTTGCAATGTCATAAATATTCATAATTCCACTTCCTTTAACCTTCATTCGTTTCCCGAAGTGTAAGCCCTTACACTTTCTTTCATTATACCACTCCGCACGGCGAATGCAATCCTTTTCTCACTGGCACAATTCACAATTTTCTTCCATGGAAATTGTGCATATCGACAGTTTGAATTTCATTTTCAAACTTTCTATTGACGAATTCCTCACATGGGTGTACTCTTTGTGTAAGCCCTTACATTTTCGTAACCAGTTTATACTCGCGGCCGATAAAATCTGCCGTGAGTATTACGCCAGCCACAGCCGCCTGGCGGTATGTTTCCTTATGCGGCTGCGCGCACCATGCTATACCGAGCGGCAAATTTGTTCGTCGCCCGGTATGACCAATGGTAACAAGAAAGGAGGTTTCGTACCACGTGCAGACATTTATAAAAATTCATCCCATGGATAAAGTAGCCGTTGCGTTACAGCCTTTGGCATCGCGGCAAACACTCTCCGTGGACGGTGAAGAAATCTTATTAATAGAAGAAATCCCGCAGGGACACAAATTTGCATTGTGCGATATTGCAAAAGGAGATTCCATTATAAAATATGGTTCCCCCATCGGCATCGCGACATGCGACATCAAAAAAGGTTCCTGGATTCACACGCACAACATGAAAACCGGACTGGGGGAACTGCTCTCCTACACCTATACCCCGCAGTGTTCATCTCTTCCCGAAATGAAGGAAACACGTTATTTCCAAGGTTTCCGGCGTTCAAACGGTAAGGTTGGCGTTCGCAACGAGATTTGGATCATCCCCACCGTAGGCTGCGTAAATAATGTCGCGACCGCCATCGAGCGAAAGGCGCAAGCCTATGTAAGCGGTTCTATCGATGCCATTGCCGCATTTCCCCATCCTTACGGATGTTCCCAGATGGGAGAGGACCAGGAAAATACCAGACGCATTTTGGCTGACCTTATCTCACATCCCAACGCCGGCGGCGTGCTTGTTCTCGGCCTGGGATGCGAAAACAGCAACATTGACGTATTAAAAGAATATCTCGGCTCCTACGATTCCGAGCGTGTAAAGTTCCTCGTGGCGCAGGAATCCGAACAAGAAATCGAGGATGGGCTCGAACTTGTGAAAGAGCTTACAAAGTATGCCGGACAATTTGAACGAACTCCCATTCCTTGTAGCGAACTCATCATCGGCATGAAATGCGGCGGCTCCGACGGTCTTTCCGGCATCACCGCCAACCCGACTGTCGGCGCATTTTCCGACCTTTTGATTGCCAACGGCGGCACCACCATTCTGACCGAAGTGCCGGAAATGTTCGGCGCGGAGACACTTTTGATGAATCGCTGTGAGAATGAAGCACTCTTTACAAAGACAGTGGAACTCATCAATGACTTTAAAACCTATTTTACCAGCCACAACCAGACGATTTATGAGAACCCGTCTCCCGGAAACAAAAAGGGCGGTATCTCCTCTCTTGAGGACAAATCGCTCGGCTGCACGCAAAAGTCCGGTTCGGCTCCCGTGAAGGGCGTGCTCGCATACGGCGAACAAGTAACGACAAAAGGATTAAACCTTTTAAGTGCGCCCGGCAATGACCTGGTGGCCTCCACCGCCCTTGCCGCGTCCGGTGCCCACATCATCCTTTTTACGACCGGAAGGGGAACGCCTTTTGCCTCCCCCGTGCCCACCGTAAAGATTTCCAGCAATTCCCTGCTCTATGAGCACAAGAACAACTGGATTGACTTTGACTGCGGCACGATGGTTTCCGGCACGAGTTTGGAAACCTTGGGCGAAGAACTTTTCCAATATGTAATAGACGTGGCCTCCGGCAAACAAGTAAAAGCGGAAGCGGCAGGCTTCCACGACATGGCAATTTTTAAGAAAGGCGTGACACTGTAAAAAGCATCAGGCCAAACAATGCACAATATACCATCTACAAGGTAAGGCATGATGCCAAGAGCAGTATGCCAAACAATATGCAATAATCGAAGAAAGGCATAATATCATGAAAAAATTATCTTATGAAACATTGAGGGAACTTGGATATGACGGTTATCTTTTAGAACACGCCAAGGAACGTGTTCTTCAATTCGGCGAAGGAAACTTTCTGCGCGCCTTTGTCGACTATTTTATCGACGTCATGAATGAAAAAATAGGATTTGACTCCAAGGTCGTGCTCGTCCAGCCGATTAGCAGCGGCGACATGATTCGAAACTTCATCAATGAGCAGGAAGGACTTTACACACTTTATTTGCGTGGAAATGAAAACGGAAAGAAAATCAACGAAAAGCGCGTGATTTCCAGTGTTAGCCGCTGTCTAAATCCCTACAGCGACTATGACGCATACATGGCTTGTGCACAAAATCCAGACCTCCGCTTCATTGCCTGCAACACGACGGAAGCCGGCATCGCCTATGACCCGGCATGCCAATTTGCGGACAAACCGGCTTCCAGCTATCCAGGAAAATTGACCCAATTTTTATACGCAAGATATCAGGCATTTGGCCAGAAAAAGGGAAAAGGCTTTGTCATCCTCTCCTGCGAGCTCATTGACAACAACGGAAAGGAACTGGAAAAGTGCGTCCTTCAATATGCAGACCAATGGAAACTGGAAGACGACTTTGTCAAATGGGTCAAAGAGGAAAACATCTTCTGCTCCACGTTGGTGGACCGCATTGTCACCGGGTATCCGAGAAACGAGGCGGCCGCACTCTGTGAAGAGTTGGGCTACGAGGACAATGTCATCGACACCGGCGAAGTCTTCGGCTTCTGGGTCATCGAAGGTCCCGAGAGCTTAAACGAGGAACTCCCCTTCGCCAAAGCCGGACTTCCCGTCCTCATCACGGACAACCACAAGCCTTATAAGCAACGCAAGGTGCGCATTTTAAACGGAGCACACACCTCCATGGTACTGGGAGCTTATCTTGCCGGCAAGGATATCATAAGAGATTGTATGGAGGACGAAGTCATTCGCGGCTTTATGAACCGGACCATTTATGATGAAATCATCCCTACATTGACGCTCCCTGAGCAGGAACTGACCGAATTTGCAAGGGCGGTGACGGATCGTTTCAGCAATCCGTTTATTGATCACGCATTGCTTGCGATTTCTCTGAACTCCACGTCCAAATGGAAGGCAAGGGTGCTGCCCTCCCTGAAAGGATACGTGGAAAAATACGAAAAGCTCCCGAAATGCATCACCGCCTCCCTGGCGTTTTATATCGCATTTTACCAGGGCGTCCGTCTGGACGAAACCGGATTTACCGGACTTCGCGGAACGGAAGAATACGCCATCAAGGACGACCTCGACGTCCTGGAATTTTACGACGCACATAAGGAGGACGATTCCAGGACACTGGCAAACGCCGTCCTATCCAACAGCAAATTCTGGGGCGAAGATTTGACGGACATCGCCGGACTTTGCGAGGAAGTCGCGAAAGGCCTTGATACCATCAAGGCGGACGGGGCATATGAACTGATGAAGCAATGCCTGAAGTGAAAGGTTATAAAACCGGCAGGAAAGCGGCTAAACGCCCTTCCTGCCGGTTCAAAGTTTGAATCTACATAAATATGAGTTTTCATATATGTTTTTTAATAGGTTTCCCGATTCATTTGGCAAGGGCCATCTGTTTTTTCGATGCATCCGCAATCTATGATTGCTTCGCCGGCTTCTGCTCTTGCACCAAAGATTATAGGAACCTCAACATGAAGCTTTTGGCTGACCGTAAATTTACATACTTCCCCAGGCTTTCCTAAACAAGCATCGGAGCCGGATGAGATAACGCTTTTACCCAGGCATTGCGTTTTTATATTTCCTACCTCCCCAAACGCCTTAATGGTGATAGGGATGCAAACATCCACATCCTGACAGCCTACTGTAGAACAACCGATTTCATCTTTCATATACTGTGTGTCTGCTTCAAAATTGTCATTCATAAAAATATCTCCTTAATTTAGTTTTGATTTAATATACGATATAAGAAACTAATAGCATCATCCATACTGATTCCATTGTGTCCTTTATCGGGTTCAAAGTGTAAAAACACTTCTATATCATTATATTCACCATTGTATTTCATTGTCTCTGCATTTTTCAGAAAAGGTATCAGCTGCGTGGAATTATCCGCGGTGGAACATAAATTCACATGCATATATATTTTCGGAACGTAATCATGTTTTTCAAAAGCATCAATAATACTAAATCGTTCTTTATAATTCAGAGCATCACCGATATTGTCAAAGGCAAATGTAATTACTGAAGATAGTACCTCTTTATATATCCAATTCCGCACATCAAGCTGCGCATTATCCGCAACCACCTTTGCACCTTTGAGATAAATTCCCATAATAATCGAAAGATATCCGCCCGCAGAAGTGCCGTAGATTGCCGTATTTTCAAGGCAAATACCCATTTTTTCGATTATTTTCTTCAGAATCAGACTGCTGTTTTCCAAATAATAATCTTCGTTTTTTCCGATTCCCCAACCGATTTGCAAAAAGCTGTTTAAATACAAAGTAGGATCCATACAAAACACTGATGAGGTTTTCAGTATGTCCGCCCAGCTGTGCCTTTGAAATACAGGTACGGTAACATCGCCTTCTGCTACGGCACCGTTATTAAAAACAACAAGCTTATCATTATCGCTTCTACGATTAATCAGATACTCATAAGGTACACCGCCTTTCATTACCCGCAAAACATATATCCGGTCGTTTTGTATTTCATAATTATCCAATTCATATTCCTATATTGTAACTTCAGGATAAGGCAGCCTTTTCATTTTGGTTCTGAGACTTGCCTTTTGAATTGTTCGTTCAATCAGCTCTGTTGTTTTTCTTGTTTCCGATTTAATATCATACTCATTTCCAATATTAAAGATATCTTTATACCCATCATACTTATTTAGATATCGGAGTAAAACATCGGCAAGCTCATTTTCGTCATACCCGATCAAATCTCCGCAATGATAATTCTCAATCAATTCTTTGGCCACCCCAACATCTGTAGAAATAATAGGAGTATTTAACATTACACTTTCAACCAGAGCAAGGCTAAAGCCTTCGCTTAGTGATGTCAGCACGGTTGCTATACTATTCTTTATATAAGGATACGGGTTTTCAACAAATCCGAGTATTCTGACGTTCCTCTCCAAATCATTTTCTTCAATATATTTTTGAAGCTTTGCTTTATCTTCGCCGTCTCCCAAAATATAGATCATAAAATCATCACGCTGCTTCTTAACTATTTTTGCGGCTTTGAGCAACAGGATTTGATTTTTATTATATTCCAGTCTGCCCAACGTGGTGAACAACTTTTTATCAGGCAGAGTGACAAGAACTTTGCAGAGATCCTGAAGCTTCTCTCCATCGACCGAGTTAGATATTTTGATGACGTTTTCTGTAATACCGAAAAGCTCTTGCAGGTTCTGCCGGACAACATCAGAAATAACGGCAATTGAATCAAAGCATTTCAATACATTGGCCTGCATTTCATATTCCTGTTTGACCTGCTTATATTGACTTGTATTTTCATCAAGGACGGTATAATCAAGTTCACGCATGTCTCCTCTGATCCAAAGAATTTTTGCCCCTCCCTTAATATAAGAAGTAAAATACGAGGGCGCATTG
>CATLEQ010000156.1 GCA_949915905.1 uncultured Lachnospiraceae bacterium
CCAGGCGATGCGGGTCGGCAAGGAGGTCTGCGAGGCGGACATGGCGGGACGTATGGACTTACGGGACTGGCAGATGGTGACGATTGACGGCGAGGATGCCAAGGACTTGGACGACGCGGTGTCCCTCACAAAGGAAGGGGAAAATTATATCCTGGGCGTCCACATTGCCGACGTGACCAATTACGTGCAGGAAAACAGTGCACTGGACCGTGAGGCATTAAAGCGGGGAACCAGCGTGTATCTGGTGGACCGGGTCATTCCGATGCTGCCTCATAAGCTTTCCAATGGCATTTGTTCTTTAAATGCGGGAGAAGACCGGTTGGCACTAAGTTGTATTATGACTGTGAGTCCCGCGGGGGAGGTGATTGACCACCAAATCGCGGAGACGGTCATTTGCGTGGACAAACGGATGAGCTACACGGGCGTGGCCCGGGTGCTGGAGGAGGGGGAGGCTTATGCGGATTACGCCCCGTTTGTTCCGATGTTAAAAGAAATGGCGGAATTGTCGCATATTTTGCGGGAGCGGCGCAAGCAGAGAGGCTCCATTGACTTTGAATTCCCGGAGTCGAAAATCATTTTGGACGAGGCGGGCAAGCCGTTGGAGATTAAGCCTTATGAGCGAAATGTGGCGACGAAGCTGATTGAGGACTTTATGCTGCTGGCCAATGAGACGGTGGCGGAGGAATATTTCTGGCGGGAGCTGCCGTTCCTCTACCGTACGCACGAGACTCCGGACGAGGAGAAGATGCGCAGGCTTTGTACATTGATTAATAATTTCGGATATCATATTCATGTGAAAAACGAGGTGCACCCGAAAGAGGTACAAAAGCTTTTGGCCAAGGTCGAAGGTACGCCGGAGGAGACATTGATTGACCGCCTGGCACTGCGTTCCATGAAACGGGCGCGCTATACCCCGGAGAATAGCGGGCATTTTGGCCTGGCGGCGAAGTATTACACGCATTTTACGTCGCCGATAAGGCGATATCCGGATTTGCAGATACACCGCATTATCAAGGAGAATCTGCGGGGGCGGTTAAATGACACAAGGATTGCCCATTATGAGGGGATTTTGTCCAAGGTGGCGGCGCAGTCGAGCGAGTTGGAGCGGCGGGCCGAGGAGGCGGAGCGCGAGACCGAAAAGCTGAAAAAAGTAGAATATATGAAGGAGCATATCGGCGAGGAGTACGAGGGCGTGATTTCCGGCGTGACGAAATGGGGCATTTACGTGGAACTGCCGAACACGGTGGAAGGGCTGGTACATGTTGCCAATATGCAGGATGACCATTACGAATATGACGAGGGCGGGTACGAACTAATCGGGGAGCATACGAAGAAAACGTATAAGCTTGGCCAGAAGGTGCGCATTCAGGTATCGGGAGTGGACAAATTGCAGAAAACGATAGATTTTGAACTTCCTTGGAAGCAATAGGAGGAGTAAGGGCGATGGCAAAGACGGAAACAAAGTTGATTGCGAATAATAAGAAGGCATATCACGATTATTTTATTTTGGAAAAATATGAGGCGGGGATTGTCCTGCACGGGACGGAGGTAAAGTCGCTGCGCATGGGAAAATGCAGTATCAAGGAGGCGTTCATCCGCATTGAAAACGGGGAGATGTTTGTCTATGGAATGCATATTTCCCCATATGAAAAGGGCAATATTTTTAATAAGGATCCGCTGCGGGTGCGGAAGCTTTTGCTGCACAAGAAGGAGATTGAAAAAATTTTCGGGAAAATGAAGGAAAAGGGAAATACGGTCGTGCCGCTTAAGGTATATTTTTCGGGGAGCCTGGTGAAGGTGGAGGTCGGTCTGGCCAAGGGCAAAAAGCTGTATGACAAGCGGGACGACATCGCGAAAAAAGACCAGAGACGCGAGGCACAGCGCGATTTCAAGGTGAGGAACCTGGCGTAAAAGCGCACGGTTTCGCGGCTGTTTGGGCGTCCGTCCCGTGAAAAGTAACCAAAGAGGAGGAGTGGCAAGTTATGGAGGGATTGTTTCAGGCATTTTATTTGTTCTTGTGGTATTCGTTTCTAGGATGGATACTGGAGGTCATCTATTCGGCGATTCGGAAACGAAAGTTCATGAACCGGGGATATTTAAACGGCCCCCTATGTTCCGTGTATGGTTTTGCGGCCCTGCTCATTTCCTGGGTGTTGCAGGATTTGCAAGGAAACTGGGTGTTCTTATATCTGGGAAGCGCGATATTTGCGACACTGATTGAGTGGACCGCCGGACATTTGCTGGAGTGGCAGGGAAATAAAAAGTGGTGGGACTACTCGCACCTGAAAGGAAACCTGGGTGGATACGTCTGCATTCGTTTCAGCCTTTTATGGGGACTTTTAGGAACCGTGGTCGTGACCTGGGGCAATGGCTTGTTGCTGATGCCATACAAGGCATTGCCGGAGACACTCGTTCGAATCATTTTACTGATTTCGGCGGTGATCGTGGCCGTTGACGCGGTCGGCTCGTATGCCGTGATACATAAGTTGAAGAACATGGATGCCATTTTGGCGGCAAATGACCGGATAGAGGAGGCCACGGTGCAGTTTGGCCGTTCGGTCGTAGGCTATATTGCCCGCAGAATGGAGAAGGCGCATCCGAAAAGCATCATGGGAAAGACAAAGGCCGTTCCCACCGTGTTCGCGGAGGGCTGTGGATTTTACAAATTGTTCATGTTGTTCGTAATCGGAGCGTTTTTGGGCGATGGCGTGGAGACGATATATTGTTATCTGTACGGCGGAGAATGGATGAGCCGCAGTAGCCTCGTGTGGGGGCAGTTCAGCCTTGTGTGGGGAGGCGCGATGAGCATGGCGACGATGATGCTGTACAAGTATAAGGATCGTTCGGACGGATTTTTGTTTGGCCTCGGCGTACTCCTTGGTGGCGCGTATGAGTATTTTTGCAGCGTGTTGACGGAAACCTTGTTCGGCACCATATTCTGGGATTATAGCAGCTATCCGTTAAACCTCGGCGGACGAATCAACTTGCTCTACTGCTTTTTCTGGGGAGTCGCGGCGGTTGTGTGGCTGAAAGTGGCGTATCCGTTTTTGGCCAAATGGATCGAGCGCCTGCCAATGAAACTGGGAAAGATATTGACATGGATCTTGGTGGTGTTTATGAGCGTGGACGTCGTGGTGACGTGCGCGGCCATGGTTCGCTATCAGGAAAGGCAGGAGGGAGTGCCTGCGGAAAATGAAATTGCATCATATGTTGACGAGGTTTTCCCGGATGAATGGATGGTGCAGAGATACAAAAACATGAAGCTGGTGGAGTGAAATACCCCGCAGCAAGCTACGGGGTATTTCACCCTCGCGGCAGTCGCCAAATGCCTGCGAGCAGTCACTTGGCTCGTTGCTCGCGGGAATAGAGGCTCGTGAAAAAGGCAGAATCGAAAAGCAAGGGGAACGAAGATGCAGACGGTAAAGGTAAGAAATATAGAGATTGGCGCGGGGATGCCCAAAATTTGCGCGCCAATCGTAGGACGAAGCATGGAAGAGATTTTGGGCGCGGCAAAACGGGTTGGCGGGGCAGGCGTGGATTTGGCCGAGTGGCGCGCGGATTATTTTTTAGAAGTAAAGGACATAGGAAAGGCGTTGGACGTGGCAGGAAGGCTGCGGGAAACACTTGGGGAAATGCCCCTTTTGTTTACCTTTCGGACGGCGAAGGAGGGCGGGGAGTTAGAGATTACACAAGCAGAGTACTTGCGGTTAAACCTGCGGCTTATACGGTCGGAACTTGTGGATTTGGTGGACGCGGAACTGTTTTCCGGGGAAGAGACGGTCGGGGAAATCATTCGGACGGCTCATGAATGCGGCGTAATCGTGGTTGTCTCTAACCACGATTTTGAAAAAACGCCGGCGCGGGAGGAAATCGTGGGACGCTTGAGGCAATTGCAAACGCTCGGGGCGGATATTTTAAAAATTGCCGTCATGCCAAAAAGCAGAAGGGACGTGCTAACGCTTTTATGTGCCACGGAGGAAATGTACACGGAATACGCAAACAAGCCGCTCATTACGATGGCGATGGGAAAAGAGGGCGCGGTAAGCCGTTTGTGCGGGGAGGTTTTTGGTTCCGCGGTGACATTTGGCGCGGTGGGCGATAAGTCGGCACCGGGACAGATGGAAGCGGGGAAGCTGCGAAGCGTGCTGGAAATGCTACATTAAATGCTACATTAAAATAAAAAACCATTGTTGTTCGTCCCATTTCGTGATACACTAAAGCTATCGAAAACGGTTTGTGAATAGGAAATCTAAAACCATCATAAAATAAAGGCAAACATAAAGGAGGAGGTTCGTATATGCCCACCACGTATGCACATTATAAATTCGGACGGGAGGTGTTGGGGGCACTGCCCGGACCGCTGAAAAGCTCCATCGAGAAAAATCGGGAGTTGTTTGACATTGGCCTGCATGGGCCTGATATTTTGTTCTATTATCGAGTGGTGATGAAAAATCACGTTAATCGTCTGGGCTATGCGATGCATGATAAAAATGCGGACGAGTTTTTTGCCCGGGCGGCGAAGGAGCTGCAAAGCGTTCCTGACAAGGCGGCGGCACGGGCGTATTTGTATGGCTTTATCTGCCACTTTGCACTGGACAGCGAGTGTCACAATTATATTGAAAAGATGATACAGGTAAGCGGACTGACGCACTCGGAAATTGAGATGGAGTTTGACCGGAGCCTTCTCGTGGAGGACGGCATCGACCCGGTTCCCTATCTGGCCTGCGGGCACATTCATGCCACGCAGAAGAATGCCGAGGTTATCGCCCCGTTTTTTGAGGGCATTACGGCAGAGGAGGTGCGAAAGTCCTTGTCTTATTTGATTCTCTGCCACAAAGTGCTTCTGGCTCCGGGAAAACGGAAGCGAAAGGTGCTGTTCGCGGTGTTAAAGCTCGTGGGGATGCATGAACTTGCGTCGGGCATGGTGATGAGTCTTTCGCCAAATCCGGCATGCGAAAATTACTGCCGTATTTTACAGAGGCAATTCGCCGGGGCGGTGCCGGTCGCCGCAGGGCTGATTTCACAGTACCAGAAGGTGCTGCTGGAAGGGAAAGAGATGCCGGGGCGGTTCCATCAGACGTTCGGCGCGGGAGAGCACTGGGAGGAATTGCGTGTATCATAAAGGGTTACTTTTCATAGTGGCATGGCAGGAGGAAAATCATGGATACAAATTTTAAAATGACACCGTTGGAGAAAAAATGGGTTCTTTATGACGTGGGAAATTCGGCATTCACGATGCTCGTATCCACGATCTTTCCGATTTATTTTAACCATCTGGCCCAGACGGCGGGCATTTCGGACGTAAATTATCTGGCCTACTGGGGTTACGCGGCTTCCCTTTGTACATTGATCGTGGCCATTTTAGGGCCGACGTTGGGAGCCATCGCGGACGTGAAAAACTTTAAAAAACGGATTTTTACCGTGTTTCTTGGCATCGGTGTGGCGGGATGCGTTTTGTTAGGGTTTTTGTCTTCCTGGATTTGGTTTTTGGGCGTGTTCGTGCTGACAAAGGTCGGTTATTCATCCAGTTTGGTATTTTATGATTCGATGCTGACGGACGTGACGGAGGAAGAGCGGATGGACTCGGTTTCTTCTCACGGCTATGCGTGGGGGTACATCGGAAGCTGCATCCCGTTTATCGCCGGACTGGCGGTCGTGCTTGGCGGGGACAAAATCGGACTCAGCATGCAGACATCCATGATCGTGGCGTTTGTAATTACGGCCGTCTGGTGGCTGTTATCCGCACTTCCGCTGCTTGGGGCGTATGAGCAAAAGCATTATATTGAAAAAAAGGCACATATGGTGAAGGAAAGTTTCGTAAGGCTCGGCCATACGTTTCGGGAGATTTACGGACAGAAGCACATCTTCTGGTTTTTGGTGGCGTTTTTCTTCTATATTGACGGGGTGTACACGGTCATCGACATGGCGACGGCCTATGGCGAGGCGCTGGGGCTTGACACGACGGGACTTTTGCTGGCACTTCTTTTGACGCAGTTCGTGGCATTTCCGTCCGTGTTGATTATGAACCGGCTGGCGAAGAAAATCAATCCGACCACGGTGATTACCATTTGTATCGTGGCCTATTTGTGCATCTCCATTTATGCGTATGGGTTGGACAAGCAGTATGAATTCTGGATTCTGGCGGTGGCGGTCGGGATGTTCCAGGGAACGGTGCAGGCTCTTTCCCGTTCTTATTTTGGAAAAATCATTCCGGCAGAAAAGTCGGGAGAATATTTTGGCTTGTATGACATTTGCGGGAAGGGCGCGGCGGTCGTCGGGACGGCACTGGTGTCCGTGCTGTCGCAGCTTAGCGGCCGGATGAACTTCGGCGTGGCCTCCTTGTCCGTGCTGTTTGCCATTGGTTTGCTTTTGTTCCGCAAGGCGGTTAGACTGAATAAATGATATCGGGAGGAGGAGAATTATGAATCATATGAAAATCCTCGTGGTGGATGACGAGAGCAGGATGCGCAAGCTGGTGCGTGATTTCCTCGTGAAGGAGGGCTTTTCGGTTTTGGAAGCGTCAAACGGCGTGGAAGCGTTGGACGTGTTCTATGCGGAAAAGGACATTTCCCTGGTGATTTTGGACGTGATGATGCCCCAGATGGACGGCTGGCAGGTCTGTCGGGAGATCCGGTCGAATTCCAAGGTGCCTATTATCATGCTGACGGCGCGTTCTGACGAGCGGGACGAGCTTTCCGGCTTCGAGATGGGCGTGGACGAATATATTACCAAGCCGTTCAGCCCCCGGATTTTGGTGGCACGGGTGGAGGCCATATTGCGGCGGACGGTCGGCACGGAGAAAAACGAGGTGCTAAGCGCCGGCGGCATCACGCTGGACAAGGCAGCCCATATCGTGACGATCGACGGGAAGCAGGTGGAGCTAAGCTTCAAGGAGTTTGAACTTCTGAACTATTTCCTGGAGAACAAGGGAATTGCCTTGTCGCGGGAGAAGATTTTAAATAATGTGTGGAATTATGACTATTTCGGTGACGCGCGCACGATTGACACACACGTAAAGAAACTGCGCAGCAAGCTGGGGGCGCGGGGCGATTGCATTAAAACCATCTGGGGAATGGGATATAAATTCGAGGTGGAAGGATGATTTCAATTAAACGCCAGATTCTTGCGATGTTTTTAGGGCTGATGCTTTTGATGGTCGGACTTGTCGTCGTGATTAATACGAGCCTGATGGAGCCGTACTACATAGATTATAAGCAAAACGAGATGCTTAGGCTGTACGAGATGCTAAATCAAGCGGTGACGGATGGAAGCATCAAGGAGGAGGAATTGCAGCGGGAGCTTTTTGGACAGAGCGAGCGGGCCAACATCTCGGCGACGGTCGTGACGGAGGGCGGTGAGATCATTTTCTATACCGAGCAGGAAAAGAGAGGGCCACTGTACGAGCAGCTTTTTGGATATATCGCGGAACTGAATAAAGGAGAATGGCTGGAGAGCCATGAAAATTATAGCGTGTTCAAGGTGAAAAACGGTCTCACCGGGCGGGAATACCTGGAGATGTACGGAACACTGACGAACGGGGACGTATTTATCATGCGGAGTCCCTTGGAGAGCATACATGACGCCACGATATTGACGAACCGCTTCCTGCTTTTCGTGGCGGTGCCCGTCGTGTTGGTCGGCGCGGTGTTCGTCTTGTTTTTCACGCGGAAAATTACGGAGCCGGTGATGGAACTGGCCGAATTGTCCGAGCGGATGACAAATCTTGATTTTGAGGCGAAATATGCGGGCGGCACGAGAAACGAAATCGGCGTGCTGGGAGAAAATTTCAACCGGATGTCCGAAAAACTGGAGGCGACGATTTCTGAATTGAAGAGCGCGAACAACCAGCTTTTGCAGGACATCGAGCAGAAAGAAAAAATAGAGAACATGCGCAGTGAGTTCCTTGGCAACGTGTCCCATGAGCTGAAGACTCCGATCGCCTTAATTCAGGGATATGCGGAGGGTCTGAAGGAAAGTGTCAATGACGATGCGCAGGGCAGGGAATTTTATTGTGACGTCATCATTGACGAGGCGGCCAAGAT
>CATLEQ010000157.1 GCA_949915905.1 uncultured Lachnospiraceae bacterium
TGCGTTCACACCGTGTTTTCTATAATAATGCTTGTCCTGCAATTCCTGCGGGGCGGGCGCATTTTGCGGATTAATCATCTCGCAGCGGGCCGCCATCTTCGCCACTTCCTCCAAAACGACCGCGTTGTGCACCGCCTCATGTGCGTCCTTGCCCCAGGTAAACGGCCCGTGGTTCTTGCAAAGCACCGCCGGCACCGCCACATAATCTTTCTTCCTGCGCTCGAACTCATCGGCAATCAGAACGCCCGTGTTCAGTTCGTACGCCTCGTCAATCTCCTCTTTCGTCAGGTTGCGCACGCACGGAACCTCCCCGTAAATATAATCCGCGTGGGTGGTGCCGTAGCACGGGATATCGCGCCCCGCCTGCGCCCAGCTCGTCGCCCAGGCCGAATGCGTGTGCACGATGCCGCCGATATTTTCAAAACGATTGTAAAGCACCATGTGCGTCGGCGTGTCGGAGGACGGATTGTACTTGCCCTCCACCTTGTTTCCCTGCAAGTCAACGACCACCATGTCCTCGGGGGTCAGCTTGTCATATTCCACCCCACTCGGCTTGATGACAAACAACCCCTTCTCACGGTCGATGCCACTGACGTTGCCCCAGGTAAACGTCACCAACCCATGCTTGGGGAGCAACATGTTCGCCTCATATACCTCTTGCTTTAATTGTTCTAACATAACTTTGCCTCCTTACATACATTCCACTGCCGCACGTTCAATTGCCAGTCCTTTTGCGTACCGCGCCATAAATGCCTCGAATCCTTCCACGTCGGCCGCCACCGGATCCATGCGCTCGCCTTCTTCGCCGTGGAACACCTTCTGTGCCAGATAATCTGCAAGTGATTCATCCTCCGCCTTGTTCTTCATGTAGGCCGCCAACAACGCCATGCCCCACGCGCCGCCTTCTCCGGCCGTCTCCATGACATACACGGGCGTGTCAATCGCCGCCGCCAGAATGCCCTGGCCGACTCCCTTGGTCTTGAACAATCCGCCATGGCCGAGCATCTTGTCCAGCTCTACCTTTTCCTTCTTAATCAGGATGTCCATGCCCGTCTTTAACGCGCCCAGAGACGTGTACAAATGCACACGCATGAAATTCGCCAGATTCATCTTCGCGTCCGGCGTGCGCACGAACAGCGGACGTCCCTCGTTAAATCCGGTAACATGCTCGCCGGAAAAATAATTGTACGCAAGCAATCCGCCGCAATCCTTGTCACCTTCCAGTGCTTTGCGGTACAACGTGCCATACAAGGTGTTCATGTCCACTTCCACGCCATAGCTGGTGAGCGCCTCCTTAAACAAGTTCACCCAGGCATTTAAGTCCGACGTACAATTGTTGCAGTGCACCATCGCCACGGGGTCGCCCGCCGGGGTCGTCACCATGTCAATTTCCTCATACGCCTTCGTCAGCGGCTTCTCAAGCACCGCCATGGCAAATACGCTCGTCCCGGCCGAGACATTTCCCGTGCGCACCGCCACGCTGTTCGTCGCCGCCATGCCAGTCCCGGCATCGCCCTCCGGCGGACATAAAGAAACCCCCGCCTGCAAGTCACCGTCCGCATCCAAAACGCACGCGCCCTCTTCGGTGAGCGTCCCCGCCGTCTCACCGGCCACGAGCACCTTCGGCAAAATCTCGCGTAATTTCCATCCATACTCCTTGTCCGCCACGAGTTCGTCAAACTGGCCAATCATCCGCTCGTCAAAATCACATTTCGCCGAGTCAATCGGGAACATCCCGGCCGCCTCGCCGACTCCCATCACCTTCTCGCCCGTCAGCCGCCAGTGAATATAACCGGCCAGCGTGGTCAAATAGCTTATGTCCTTTACGTGCTCCTCGCCATTTAAGATGGCCTGGTACAAATGTGCCACGCTCCACCGCTGCGGAATGTGAAAGCCAAACAACGCCGACAGCTTCTCGGAGGCCTCCTCGGTCATCGTGTTCCGCCAGGTTCGAAATTCCGCCAAAAGACGGTCATCCTTATCAAACGGCAGATATCCGTGCATCATGCCGCTAAATCCAATCGCCCCCAGGTTTGTAAGCGTCACGCCGTACTGTTCCTTTACGTCTCTTTTCAAGTCCGCGTAACATCCCTTAAGCCCCGTCTCAATGTCTTCCATTGAATACGTCCAGATATTGTTTACCAGACGGTTCTCCCAATCGTGACTTCCCGTGGCAATCGGCGCGTTGTCCTCCCCAACCAATACGGCCTTGATCCTCGTGGAACCAAACTCGATTCCTAAAACGGCATCTCCCGCCTGTATCCACTCCGCTGCTTTTACTTTGTCCATATGTATGAACCTCCCTTCATGCTCTAAAGATAATGATAACATAGGCAAATATTGGACGCAAGGAAATTCTGGCAAAGATTTTCACAAATAAAAATGGAGCTGGTTTTCCGACTCCACCTCCCTAGATTTATATGCATTTTTTTACCATCACCATATCCGTTCTATGAAATTGCTTTAACATGTCGCTTGTCATTTCCGGACAATCCTCATCATATCGTATCAATTTGTTTTCGTCCGCAAAAACCTTAGACGCAGTTTCAAATCTTATTCCATGCTTATTAAAATTAGATTCTGCCTTTTCTTCATCCCATTCAAAAACCATATCCCGATAATCAAGTTCGAAGTACTCATACATCTTTAGTAATCTCCTTTATCCTTGTTCATTGTAGCATGAAACCCTGATGAATTCAACGCAGAATTTGAAAGCGTTTAAAATTTTCTCAGAACCTCTCAGAGACATCTCAGAAACTATCAATCTTTTCATGAAAAACACCCTTGACATTTTCCCCTTTTTTCATTAAAATAATCATGCAACTCCTTGAAAGGCGTTTGCTCTTATAACCTTTCCTTTCACAAGGATTTTGCAAAACATACATGGGCTTGTACTGGTTTCGACAGGGATTCTGAAGATGGAGAAGCTATCCGCAGGCAGATGCGTCAAATCGCAACCTTAAAATTAAACGCTAACGATAATTTCGAATTAGCTGCGGCCTAATTGCCGCATGTCAGCCCCGGGGCACCCGCATCCTGGGAACCTGGCACCGACCATGCGGGAAACGATATCGGCAAAGCTTTGAACCGGTAGGCGTATCATGAAGCTACTAAAACCGTAAGGATGTTCGTTTCCGTACGGCGGAGGGAATGAAAAAGAACGAACTATGATAGTAGAAGTACATGGGATGGATTTTTGGACGCGGGTTCGATTCCCGCCAGGTCCACTAAAACGCATTAAGACGAACTCTGCATATGAAATAGTCATATACAGAAATATGTTTTATCTGGTGTATCGAAAAAAATAAAAACGGCGTGGGCTGTTTTTATTTTTTTCAATCTTTTTATGATTTTTACTTTATTATACTGATAAAAAAATGCGAGGGCTATTGCATTCAAAAATCATGACATACGGGGTTCCCTAAAAACCGGAAAAATGGATCTATAAGAGGAGGTTGTCTCATGTTAACCATAAAAGAACAATACATCACAGAGCTAAAAAAACAACTGTTATATGAAATGAAAACAGAAAAACGAAGCGGTATTTATGGTCTGACACAACGTACCATGGCATATAATTCCAATCGTATAGAAGGCAGCACACTCACAGAACATCAAACAGCAAGCATGTTTGAAACAGGTACAATCAGCAGCGAAGAAGACATGTTTGTCCGTACAAAAGACATCGAAGAGATGACAGGACACTTCCGCATGTTCAACCAGACGCTCCAAACGCTAGACCAGCCATTAAGCATAGATATCATCAAGCAGATGCACTATAACTTAAAAGTAGGCGTATTTGAAGACATGGCAAACGGGTATCCCTGCGGCGAGTTTAAAAACCGTACGAACTATGTATCAAACATCACAACAACGCCCCCGGAAAACGTATTAAGAGACATGACTGCATTACTTAACACATATTTACAAATTAAAGAACCAAGCATTAAGGATCTTGCAGAATTTCATGCAAAATACGAAAACATCCATCCATTCCAAGACGGAAATGGACGCACTGGCAGAATGATTTTGTTCCGGGAATCATTGCGACATAATATGGTTCCCATTATCATTCGAAATGAAAATAAACCAATCTACACAAACTGCCTGAATCAAGCACAGACAAACGGAAACATCAGAAATCTGGCAGAATACTTTGAACAAGAACAAGACAGATTCTTTGAAGAAACGAAAACTACAGTGCTACCATATGACATAGTAAAACATGATGAACAAAGAAAAGAAGCAGGAAATCTGACAGAAAGACTGGATACAACAAAAAGTACAGAACCAGATATAAAATAAATACTAACAAAAGGGGATGCATCCTTCACCCCCTCCGACATTCCCGCATATGATATCTTACACGACATAAAAGGTTTTGTGACCCTTCGGTCATTGCCTGACCAGCACAAAATCACACGCCTTGGAAGGATATCAACATGAATGAAACCAAGATTACGGCAAACAAAGTGGCCGTCATCACCATGCTTGGAAATACCGTATTATCCGCCTTCAAATTCCTTGCCGGAATCATGGCACATTCCAACGCCATGATAAGCGACGCCATCCACTCAGCATCGGACGTGTTCAGCACGATTGTGGTCATCATCGGCATCAAATTCGCTTCAAAAAAATCCGACAAGGGGCATCCTTACGGACATGAACGTTTTGAATGCGTGGCGGCCATGCTCTTGTCCATGCTTCTCTTCATGACGGGAATCGGAATTGGCGGCGAGGCACTACGAACCATTTTGCACGGTAATGGCAAGCATTTACAAGTCCCCGGAACATTTGCATTGGTCATGGCCATGATATCCATCGTCACCAAGGAGGGAATGTACTGGTACACGAGGCACCATGCGATACGGTTGGATTCCGCCGCCTTGATGGCCGACGCGTGGCACCATCGCTCGGACGCGCTTTCTTCCGTCGGAGCCCTCGTCGGGATTGGCGGCGCAAGGCTTGGCTTCCCACTAATGGACTCCATTGCCAGTCTCGTCATATTCCTATTTATCGCAAAAGCGGCATTCGACATTTTCAAAGATGCCATGAACAAAATGGTGGATCACTCCTGCGACGAAAAAACGGAGCGGCAAATTTATGAATGTATCACAAAAAATAAAAACATAATGGGCATTGATTTGCTTCAAACCCGAATTTTCGGAAACCGGATTTACGCGGACGTGGAAATCCGGATGGGCGCGTCATGCACGCTAAAAGAGGCGCACGATGTCACCAGAACCGTGCATGACGAAATTGAACGAACCTTTCCCCAAATAAAGCATGTCACGGTGCGGGCAAATCCCGCGCCGTGACACATGCCATCCTACTCTTCCCCGGATACGTTCACTCCATCTTTTTCACCGGCTACTGCCTCTTCACTGGCTCCCGCCAACTTTTCTTGTGAAATCAGCTTGGAATCCAGCATGCGAATGTCCTCCTCCGGAATCACGTACGTACCGTCCTCCGTCTTGTTTACATGAATCTGCACCTTCTCGGAACGCCCGTATTTCAATCCCGCGTCCAGCTCGGCCTTTAAGATGTCATAATAAATCTGATAAACCGCCTGCTGCATTTCCTCCTCCGTGGGCACCGGCGTCCCCTCCATCACGCTGTTACTCAAATTCACGGCATATTCGGCGGATTTTTCCCGAAATGTCTCGTACGTGTCATCAAACAACATCATCGGGTACACCGACACGTCCACGACATAATTGCCATCCTCGTCCTTCGTCGCCTCTCCCACCGTGTACTGTACCCGCATAATGATGTCCTTGAACAACTGATTATAATTATTTTCCAGTTCTTCCGGCAGCTTCACGTTCTTATAAATCTTGGCGGTCGTCTCCAGATTGCTCTCAAACACCTGCTCCGCGTCCTCTTGCGTGGCTCCGGTCAACTCCATGTACTGCTTTGTTTCATTTTTATAAGTCACGTCCAAAATCGCCTGCGTGTAGGCGACCGGGTCGATGATGCGGATGCAACTGCACACGCACAACGCGATGCCGATTAGCAGCACCAATCCTACTATGTACTTTCCTTTTCGCTTCCACATAAAAAATCCTCCTTATTTCTTGCATCATGCACGATATCGTCCTCGTCCGCTTGACAATGCCCGACACCATTCACGTCCTTTCCAGGGAAATGGACATGTTGAATATAACACATTCTCTCTGCAAAAAAAGGAGAAACCTGTCCGCAAATCAAAAAAGAGTTTCGTTTTATCAGGAAACGGAAAAAGCATTCGGATTTCTCCAAATGCTTTCGAAAAATGCCTATTCGGCCTGCCATACGCCCTACCAACACCGTCACCATGCCAGAGGGTGGCCGTGCGGCAAGGCACGCGCCTCCATGAATAGCAATGATAAAAGTCAATAATTTTCCGCATGTACTTCGAAGTAGCTCTGCGGATGATTACAAGTGGGGCAAACTTCCGGTGCCTTCGTCCCCACGACGATGTGTCCGCAATTCCGGCACTCCCATACCTTTACCTCGCTCTTTTCAAATACCGCGGCAGTCTCCACGTTCTTAAGTAACGCACGGTATCTTTCCTCATGATGCTTCTCAATCTCGCCCACGAGCCTGAACTTAGCCGCCAATTCCGGGAAGCCTTCCGCCTCGGCCGTCTTGGCAAATCCTTCATACATGTCCGTCCATTCGTAATTCTCACCTTCCGCGGCCGCCAAAAGGTTCTCTTTCGTGTCCCCGATTCCCTTCAATTCCTTGAACCACATCTTTGCATGCTCTTTCTCATTGTCCGCCGTTTTCAAAAACAGAGCCGCGATTTGCTCATACCCTTCCTTCTTGGCCACGGACGCAAAATAGGTATATTTGTTCCTCGCCTGTGACTCCCCGGCAAACGCCGCTTCCAAATTCTTCTCCGTCTGCGTTCCCGCATACTTCGTTGTCTCCATGTTTTTTTCCTCCTTCATGGCATTTAAAGATTCTTTTATTGTTACATCACCGACCTGAACGCCGGATTTTGCCTCATTGATGATACTTGGCGGCACCCACGCGCCACCCGCGTGTACGATGTTCGTATGTTTCGATATTTCTTCATTTATCGTGCAGAGGTCGTCAACAGACAAGCCATGGATGTCCGTATTGCCCGTAATTCTTGCAAACGTCCTCAATTCCTCGGCAGAACACCGCAGATAATTTTCCACCCGCTTCGCGGCGGCATCCATATGTAGTCGCCCTCGTAGCTTTTCATCCTGCGTGGCCACCCCCACCGGACACATTCCCGTGCCGCAAATGCGATATTGCTGACAGGCCGCCGCCACCATGGCCGCCGAAGCGATTGCAACGGCATCCGCCCCCATGGCAATGGCCTTCGCGAAATCAGAAGACACCCTGAGTCCGCCCGTAATTACCAGGTCTATGTCCGCCCCGACAAGATCAAGATACCTTCTTGCACGATAAAGCGCGTATATCGTCGGGACACTGGTGGAGTCCCTGATAATGGCAGGGGACGCCCCAGTTGCCCCGCCCCTCCCGTCTATGGTAACAAAGTCGGGACCGGCATATACACAGAATTCCAAATCCCTCTCGATACGCCCGGCCGCTATCTTGATGCCAATTGGTCTGCCATCACTTCGCACGCGCAACTCGCTTACCAGTTTTTTCAAATCATCCGCATCGTTTATCCCGGGAAACCTCGAAGGGCTGATGACATCCTCGCCCAACGGCTTATTTCGAATTTTTGCAATTTCGGGAGTAACTTTTCCGCCCGGCAAATGTCCTCCCATGCCCGGCTTTGTCCCCTGCCCGATTTTAATCTCAATGGCATCGGCCGTTCTTAAGTTCTCGTCGGTAACGCTATAAAGGTTCGGCACATATTCAAAAATATACTTATATGCTGCCTCTTTCTCTTCTGGAAGGATGCCACCCTCGCCGCTGCACATCGCCGTGCCGGCCGCGGCGCTTCCCCTTGCCATCGCGACTTTCGTCTCTTTAGAAAGCGCACCAAAGGACATGTGAGAAATGTAGACTGGCATGTCAAGCACCATCGGC
>CATLEQ010000158.1 GCA_949915905.1 uncultured Lachnospiraceae bacterium
TGCTCGCGATCAACAACGGGATTTTCGCACATTGCTGATAATACGCATTTTGCTCATAAATGGCCTTTGCATTTTCATTTTCATAGCGGCAACCACCCAAATGATACTTTTGTATCAACTTCTTTTCTTCTTCCCGGTCTTTTTTCCGATCCAGCATGATAAAAAGCTGGCCTATTTTTTCCTCCAGGGTCATCGAGTCCCGAGTTGCATGAACCCATTCTTCATCCTCGTCTTCCAGAAAGAAAGGATTCCCCTTTAAATCCACCATAGCAATCCTCCGTTCATACTATTTGTGAAATCAAATGTTCTATTTATTTTCCTAAATCCAGCCGTGCAAGCTCGGCAAAGAATGCCTTTATCTGCGCGTCCTTTTCCTCCGCACTCTCATAACAATTTGGGGGAATCCGTTCCCGAAATGCCTTTCCGCTTGGATAATCCGGGGTATACCCAAGCAGATCATTATACATGTCGCTGCCGCATTTATCCTCAAAATATTTCTTATAAATCTCCACGCAGCGCGCGTCCGACCACAAAGTCGCAAACCTGGTCTCTTCATTATATCCGTATGGGTCCGCTCCCTTTATGGAAATCTGCGCCATGGCCTGTATATTCCTGCTCGAATCACCCGCCAGCAACGTATACGTCCCGGGTTCCACCACAAATTGCTTTCGTTTTTCATCGTAGCTGGAAAATTTCGACAACTCCAATTCAAAGCAGAACGTCTTGGTCTCTCCCGGCTCCAAGCCGATTTTTTGAAACGCCTTCAACTCCTTATACGGCTTTTGTAAAGTCGGATTGTCATGATGCACATAAATCTGAACCACTTCTTTTCCGTATACGTTCCCCGTGTTGGTGATATCCACAAAAAACCGCACCGGCTCGCCTTCAAACACTTGCTTCTCCATCCTCAAATCATGAATTTCAAACGTCGTATAGGAAAGCCCATGGCCAAACGGATATCTTGGTTCTATTAACTTCGTGTCATAATAGCGATAACCGACGTAAATGCCCTCGCCGTACCACACTTCCCAGTTGTATCCCGGAAAATTGCCAAAGGTCGGGCAATCCTCGTACTTGTCCGGAAACGTAATGGCCAGCTTTCCCGACGGGTTCACTTTCCCATAAAGGATGTCGGACAGCGCCCGCGCTCCCTGGCATCCAGGAATGAACACGCAAAGAATCGCGTCCGCGTCCCGTTCGTACTCACGCACGTCCACGGGTCCCGCGACATTCAAGACAAGTATCGTTTTCTTCCCGGACGCTTTCGCCAATGCAAGCGTCTCTGTCACGTATCTTTGATCCTCCGGCTCCAGAAGCATCGCCTCCCTGTCCGCGCCCTCCCGGCCTTTGGATTTTCCGGCCACGAGAACGTACTCCGCCGTGGCATCGTCCACCTTCGCATCGTCCAATACGTTTTCTACACCGCCGATTTCCCGCATCCATTCGCAGAGGCTTTTGGATTTTCCACGCAGCACTTCCGCGCTGCCGCCCCCGCATTCCAACAACCGGCGTGTGCCCTCTCCCTGCAAATTTATCACGGCATTTTTAGCAAGCGGCAGGATTCCTTCATTCTTTAACAGCACGACGCCCTCGCATACTGCGTCATACGCCGCCGCTTCCGAAAACTCCTTATCGATGGTCGTGTATTTGTGTCCCTTCATGCATGGCATGTCAAGCAAAGCCTTGAGAATTCTTCGCACGGATCTATCCAAATCCTCCACGGAAATCCTGCCCGCTTTCAAATCCTCGATAAACGCCTTCTCATCCGCTCTCTGCGGCATTTCCAAATCGTTTCCGGCATGAAGCGCGGCCTTGGAATCATACACGCCGCCCCAGTCGCTGATCACGATTCCGTCAAATCCCCATTCCTCACGCAATAAATCCGTAAGCAGCCACTTGTTGGCAGAACACGCCTCCCCGTTAATCTTATTGTACGCGCTCATGACGGTTTTGGCCTTCCCCCGCCTTACGCACGCCTCAAAGCCCGGGAAATAAATCTCCCGCAAGGCCCGCTCGGAAACGTGGACGTTTATCCCCTTCCGCTCCTTCTCATGATTGTTCGCCGCGAAATGCTTGGGATCCGCCATAATGCCCGTTTCCTGCACGCCTTTGACAAATTCCAGTCCCAGTTCCCCGGTCAGGTACGGATCCTCCGAATAGCTTTCAAACAAACGTCCGCCCAGCGGATCCCTTTGGATGTTCACGTTCGGAGACATCAATACGTCCACGCCAAACGCGTCAAGCTCCCTTGCCAAGGCGTTTGCACACCGGTTCACCACCTCCGGATTCCATGTCGCGCCTAACAAAATTCCCGTTGGAAAGCTTGTCGCATTGTAAATTTGCTCCAAATCCCCGTTCAAATGTTTCTTTATCGCCTCGTACGCGACCAGTTCGAATTCATTTAACTCCTCGGGATGAATCCGGTGATTTACGCGCAATTGTTCCAATATTTTTTCACACCGGCGAAGGCTCTCCAAAATGCCCTCGCCGGTTTCCATCGAGCAATAGTCCGCGAACAACTGACGGAAATTGATTCCCGCCATCGAATCCTTCGTCAGGGCGTTTGGAATGCCAAACCGCTCGATGGCTGCCGTTCCGTACGGCAGCCCGCCGGTCGTCAGCCGAACCTTTTCTTCCAACGTCATTTCCTTGATTACTTGCTCTATCGTGTTTTCTGCCAACCTGGTAGCCATTTTTTAAATCTCCTTATCCTTTTACCGCTCCGGAAATCATGCCTTCCTCAAAGAATCTCTGGAAGATGCAATATAAAACGAAAATCGGGATTACGGACATCACGGATGCCGCCATGATCTGCCCATATTCCGCCGTGTACTCCGAACATAGATTACGCAGCCCCAACTGTATGGTAAACAATTTTGAATCACTGATATAAATCAACGGTGCTAAAAAGTCGTTCCACGTCGCCGTGATGGTCAAAATGGCCAGTGACACGATTGCCGATTTCGAGAGCGGCAGCATGATCCTGCTGTAAATTCCAAATTCGTTCAGACCGTCGATTCGTGCCGCCTCAATCAACTCATTCGGAATCCCGTCATAAAACTGCTTGATCAAGAACACCCCCATCGGCGTGAATGCCTGAATCAAAATCAACGCCATGTGCGTATTGGATAGTCCCATGTTTCGAATAATGGAAAACTGCGGAATCATGACGACTTGGTACGGAACCATCATCGTCGCCAAATATAACAAAAACAACAAATCCCGCTCAGGAAACTTAATTTTGCTAAACGCGTACGCCGCCAAGGTCGAAGTAAGCACCTGCAGCCCGGTAATGATGGCCGTCAGCTTCACCGTATTCAAAAACATCCTCGGATAGTTCGCGATTTCCCAGATATTGGAGTAGTTTTCAAAATGAAACACTTCCGGAATCCATTGAATCGGAAATGCGAACACCTCCAGGTTCGTCTTAAACGAGGCAGACAACATCCACACAAAAGGAATCAGCATAGAAAAGGTGAGAGTCAACACAACCGCATATTTCAATATGGAAAAAATCACATTTCGGCTTTTTGTTTTATTCATAATCTTTATCTCCTTCTCCCACTATGCTTCTAACTTTTTGTTATGATAGAACTGAATCAACGTAACAACGAGAATCAACAAAAACAGAATCATCGCTTCTGCCGACGCATATCCAAATTTATAATTCACGAACGCGTCCTCGTAAATCTTTAAGACCAACACGCTTGTCGCCCGTCCGGGTCCGCCCTTCGTCATCACGTAAATCGGCGTGAACACCTGGAACGAGTTGATAATGCACATGATCGTCGCGTAAAACGTCACCGGGCGCAGGTTGGGAACCGTGACATAAATCAGTTTTTCCCACGCGTTCGCGCCGTCCACCGTCGCCGCCTCGTACTGATCTTTCGGTATTCCCTTTAGTCCCGCCAGATATGTAATCATGTAATACCCGATTCCCTTCCAGATAATCATGATCATGACGGCCAAGAGTGCCGTTTTTTGATCCGACAACCACGAAGGCGGATTGGCAATTCCAATCGAGCGCAGAATCTGGTTGATGGGTCCGTTTTTCGCGTTGTACAAAAACTGCCATACCACGGTGACCGCAACGATGGACGCGATATGCGGGAACAGCATGATTGCCCGGTAAATGGGCGCCCCCTTGACACCATTGTTCATCAAAACAGAAACCAATAAAGATAAGATGATAATCAAAGGCACCGTGCCAATCGTATATATAATCGTGTTTTGCAATGAAATCACAAAACTGCTGTCGCTGAATAATTTAATAAAGTTGTCCAATCCGACAAAATCCATTTTCTTATTCCCGTCGTAATTTGTAAAGCTATAGAACAATGCCATGGCCACGGGAATCAGCGTGAACACGATAAAACCTAGAAAATTGGGCAATAAGAACAGATATGCCTTTCTGCGGTTCCTTCGAACGATGGCCGTACTCTTTTTATTTTTTACACTGGTTTTACTCATAGTCATCTCCATTTAGAAAAACTTTTCATTCTTTGCCATCTGCAACAAAAAATCCATATGACGTTTCTAAAAAAGGCAAATGCCCCAAATGCAGGGTCACTATTTGCCCATAGGACGCTCATAGCAACGGCATCCGAGCATTTGCCTTTGATACCTTTTTTATCTTCTCCTACTCCGCGTTTTCAATCAATTCCGCTCTCTGCGCCTCGAAGTTCTTCACAAATTCTTCTGGAGTCTCATTTCCCGTCAGAACCAGCTCCATTTCTTTCTGACCTGCGCTGATAATCTGGCTGAATACCGGGTTCGGCTCGCCAAAACTATAGGTCACGTTGTCCGTCAATGCCTCGATGGAGGATTCATCCAAGCTCAGATTTGCCTTGTAAGATTCTAAAACCTCATCATTCATGTAACCTGGAACCAACTTGGTCGTCGCCAGGATTTTCGCTCCCTCTTCACCACAGATGAAGGTAAGGAACCGATAAGCCTCCTCCTGGTGCTTCGTGTCCGCATTGATGCAAAGCGGCGTGGAAGTTACGAAACCGTTTTTCTCCGTCCCTTCCCAATATGGGGATTTTGCCACGCCCCACTCAAAGCCCAAGCCTTCTTCGTTGCTTAAGTTCTGTACGAACCAGGAACCGTCCCACATCATGGCCCATTCGCCCTTCAAAAAATATGTCTGATCCTTGCTCATGGATACGGATTCTGCATACTCCTCCATTGCCCCGCTCTCCTGCAAGTCCAAAATCCAATCCAACGCCTTGGTCATGCATGACAAATCGGAAGTCGTAATGTCAAATCCATCCTCCGTGCCCGCCAATGCCGGGAAAATGAAGCCGACCTTTGGATTGAAGCAATATCCATAGATACCGTCGTCCGTTTTCGACGAGATTTCTTTTGCAAGCTCTCCGACCTGCTCCCACGTCATGTCATTCGACGGATACTCCATCTGCGCGTCATCAAAGATATCCTTATTATAGAACAAAACCCAGTCATTCGTTCGAAACGGCAACGCGTATACGCCACCGTCAAACGTCATCTGCTGTTCGATTACGGTACCATACGGCGTCAGGTCGTACTTGTTTTCTTCAAACAGCGGAGTCAGGTTCATACAGAAATCCTTACTCTGCACTCCCGGGAGCGCCGTGTTTGACTTTGCAAAAAACAGATCAATATCGTCCCCGCCGGATAACATGGTTGTCAACTTCGTCTCATAATCCGCGTTCGGGCTTGAGACCACTTCAATCTTAATGTCTGGATTTGCATCTTCAAACGCCTCGATAATGGGTTCATACGTGGATGGCCCGTCCACCTCCCAATCCCAGAGTGCCAATCGAAGCGTCACCTGATCGTCATTTGCGACATTCGCATCAGAGTTCCCTCCATTGTTGTCACTTTCGCCGCCTTTTCCTCCACATGCCGTCATACCGAACGCCATCACGGCCGCCATAAGCAGGCAAACAATTTTCTTTTTCATTTTTTGTACCTTTCCCTTTCTTTTTATTTATCATTTTTAAATGATTTATGATTTATTTATAACATATATCGCATCGTTTTGCAACTTATATTTATTTTTTCGTTATTTTACACAATTTTTCCGCCCATTTTTTGTGCTAATTTTCTTTTTACTTTCTTTTTATTTTCTTTTTTCCGCAATCCATGTCACAACTTCATGAAAAAAAGAAAATTTTAAAACCTCGACTATTGATTCATTGTGTGTTATAATCTCCGCAAAGGACGGCATCCGCAAATTGCGGCGCAATGTCATGCCGTCAAACAAAATGCGAGGGCAAATCGATGAAAAACACCTTATACGCCATCAATGAGCGCAGAAACAAGATTTTATCCATAGTAAATGATCATAAAGAGGTACCGTTGAATACCTGGCGCAACTTTTGGACGTCACCACGGTCACGATTCGCAGGGACTTGGATTTTCTGGCTTCCGAGCAAAAAATCGCCAGGATTTTCGGCGGGGCGAAGAAGCTCATGCCGGAACAAACTTCGGCCGCTTCCTCACACGAGGCCAAGACCGTGGACGCGGACTTGGCAAATTCAATTTTACACAAACGACGGATTGCGCGTGCCGCGTCAGATTTGCTTATCCCGGACGACGTGATTTTAATTAACAGCTCTTCTACCGCCTCATACGTCGTCGAATATCTCAATGACAAGGCGGTTACCATCATCTCCAACAACACAAACATCCTCTCACGGAAGATAAGCCCAAATACGATTTTACTTATGACGGGCGGCCAGGTGCTTCCCGGACGGGACAGCCTGTCCGGCACTTATGCCATCGAGACCTTAAAAAAGAATTATTCCACCAAATGCGTCATCGGGGTTTGCGGGATCAGTATCAAGGGCGGGCTTACCAGCCCGGTTCTCGAGGAGTCCATCATCAACCAGATGATGGTTGCCCAGACGACCGGCATGGTGATCGCCATTGCCTCCAGCGACAAAATCGGACGGGATGACAGCTTCTACATCTGTGACGTTTCCAAGGTCGACGTCCTGGTCACGGATGACGGGATTCACGAGGCCGACAAGAAAGAATTCGAGCAGATTGGTATCAAGGTCATTGTCGCGAGAAATACCGATATGGCCTGATTAAGAAAGCAAGGCGGATTGATCAAAAATCCGCCTCATTTGACTCCTTGTTTGATTTTTCAATTCGTTCAAACACTTTCCGATAGAGAAAGCACGCCGCGCACGCCGGTAATGTAAAGCCGCAGAAGAAAAGGACGATGAGAGCCGAGTACGAAAGTCCGACCACCACGAACGGAAGCAAGTACGCCAAAAGCATCATCACCGACCTGGGAAGATTTAAAACCATCACGATCCCTGCATTCTTGATTGTATTTTTTATCGTATTTTCAAATCGGGCCTGCAGCGGAAACACATACATCATCCACATCACCAGTACGATGCATGTAACGAGAATGATTCCCACGAGCCACCCCGGAACCTTCCCCGCACCGGCCACGACAAACCAGACGTCAACGGCCAGTATCACCAAAACGCCCAGCATAATCAGCCACAAAATCGTGGCTTTTTTGAAATTCTGCTTGAAGGCGGCAAAATAGTCCTTGAGCAAATATCCGTCCTCGTTTCTCATCATTCGGTAGAGGACATGGTGCATGGCCGTCAGCGACGCGCCCATCGTGACAATGGGAATGCTCGTCGCAATGACAAGTAAATTCAAAAGTACGATGTTTGTTATTTTATTCCAGGCCGAAATGCCTGGATTGTCCATACGAATCATTTGCCGTTAATTCCTCCTCTTCGCCAATGGCCGCACCTCTATTTTGCATCTACATTTCGTTCATATACACATTTCGGTATAGCTCGTTCATCTTCGCCCGATATTCCTGATATTTTTTTGTATGTTCCGGATTCGGATGATAACGTCGTACTTCTCCTTGACTTCCGACCATTTCAAACGCGTCGGCCACCGTCTTGCAAATCCCACATGCGCACAATGCCACCATC
>CATLEQ010000159.1 GCA_949915905.1 uncultured Lachnospiraceae bacterium
CATGGGATTTAGCTGTGCACCAAGCACGAGCACGTCATCCCAGTCCGGCATCTTCATCCGCGTGCCCATCGCCTCAATTGCCGACTTTCCGGTAACGGCCATCTCGTGAATTTCCTTCATGTACCGATAGTCGCTGTCCGTCTTCCTATATTCCTTCGGATAATCCAAATCCAGACCCTCTGCATTGATTGACGCGGGTCTTTCTTTTGATTCTACAGAAATGGCGGCGGACTTCCCGCTCTCCGCCAAGACTTCATCGGGGCGGCCACCTCCCACCGCCTCAAATCTCTCCGGCGGCTGTTTGCAGACCGGGCATTCCATCAGTTCAGAAAACGGCTTTCCTTCCCGTTCCTCATCATACACGTATCCGCAAACACTACATTTGTAAACCATCATGATACCTCCTTTTTTCTTCCTCCCTGCACTTTGGGCAGAGATAAAATACCTTTAAATCATAAGACAAAATTCCTTCCCCAAGCTGTTTTTCCAAATCCTTCGTCAAATCGTCAAAACATATGTCCGATAACTTTCCGCACTTTTTACATACCAGGTGGTCATGCTTCTGAATCCTATCGTAGCGGTCAGGAGAATCCTCCATCGGCACTTTCCGTATCATTCCCTCTTTGCACAAGGTGCTCAAATTATTGTAAACCGTTGCCTGAACAACCCCGGGTTCCGTTTTTTTCAACTTCAAAAAAATTTGCTCCGCCGTCATATGCCCCTTCGATTGATTAATCAATTCCAAGATCAGTTTTGCATACTTGGTCACCGTCCCACCGCCTTCGTCCATTTTAGAATTATTCTAATTATAATATTTTTTATTCTTCATGTCAAGCATAATCCATATTTTCATAAAAAATTGCGCCACCCGCTTTACCCGGACATGCCTGCCCTTCACGGTGCCCCTACAAATACGGCGCACCGTCCTCCACCATCGTCTTCAACCGTTTAAATTCCTTTTGTAACATTTCCCGCCCAGCCTCCGCAATAATGTAGGATTTCCTCCGCCCCTCTTCCGCGGTGCGCAAGATAATGCCCTTTTCCTCAAAACGGGAGAGCATGGCGTAAAGCGTCCCGGGTCCTACTTGCACTCGTCCTTTTGAGAGCATTTTCACCTTGTCCATGATGTCTACGCCGCAGCACTCCTGCGTCAATGCCAAAAGAATATAATACATCGGCTCCGTCAAAGTCTGTAACTGTTCCCTCGCCATGTCCGCTCCTTTCTGTCAGCCTCCCGCGCCGACTTGCTTCCTTCATCCCCGCCAAAACATCTGGTTCGTACATCCGCCCTTTCCATCTGTACGTCACTCCCGTGCCGCCAATCCGCCCTGCGCGTCCCGGCCGATCTTCTCCAGTTTTTCCCGCACGATTTGCACCTGCTTGTCGGAAAGCTTCTCCCCGGTTTGAATCATCCATACCGCGTCCTCATATTTCACATAGTAGCAAACTCCTCCCCAATATCCCGCATAAACCGCGTCCCACTGCGCCGTGCATTCCTCCATCTCCCGTTCTTTCACCGTGACGTCCCATGTTCTTTCCACCATCCATGGATACGGGCTTTGATACACCTCGTAGCGCAGGCCATCCGATTCCGACCACCGCCGCGCTTCCCATTGCTCTACTTCTTCCTCGGACATTTCCGACATTTCCTTATCAGAAGGTTCATCCTCCGGTACATATTCAATCCAGAAAGCAAACATTTCTCCAAACACGCTCTTTTGGTGAAATTCCTCCCTGACTTCCTTTTTTCCAGACACTTCCTTATAATCCTCTTGTACAAGCGGTGGTTCGCCCGTCTCCGTCCACCTATAGCCACCAATGTTTCCCTCACCTAGCACTATGGCCACGACCACGACCGCCATAATCAAAGTGACCATCACTATCGCGAACTGTGTCATCCATGTGTCCCCTTTATTCGGCCGCAAATAAGAAATCAACGCGCTCACGCCGACAATCACCGTCATGAACAAGAGAAGTCCCACCGCGAGTCCACTGTATCCCCCCTGAAGGGCAAGCAAAAAGAGGATTCCCAGGCTAAGGTCTTCCCGCAGGCTCACCAGAATACCTTTTTGCATTCCCGCCTTGTCGTATGTGACCTTCTCGCCGTCCGCCAGTTTTTTCTTCTGCCTGCGTGCCCACCATAACAGCCAAATCCCGTCCGCGACACGCCAGAGCAGGCGAATCATCGCGATACAAACGATGAACATAATCATGTTATTATAAAAATGCATCGCCGATGCCGGCCACAGCACATATTGGCACAAAAACAAACCCGCCAGCAACGCGTAACTCAGGCTTTCCCGCAGCCACTGCTTCCTTTCCGCCGTACATACATTTTGAAACTTCTCCTCCTCGGTGACGATGGGAACCACGTCCTCGCCATGCTTGCGAAACACACAAAAACGTCTTTGCCCGTCCACCAGTTCCCAACCCGCCACCTCGCAGTAATCCGAATACTCTTCGTCCGCCGCCGGTGTATAATCGTCTTCCGAACCCTTTGGAAACACCTGCACGTCGTATTCGACATCCTTTTTCTCCCCCCGCTCGAAGACGAGTCCCATCTTCCATTCTTTGAAATGCCATCCCTTAAGGGACTGCTCGCGCAAAAACGCGGCGAACGTGTCGCACTCCCGATAACTGAAATTGCGATAAATCCTTTTCCGATTCCTCATCATAAAAACCTCCCTTCACATGTCAACGTATTCGTTCCTTTTTCCGAACACTACCATCATGTCCATAATATCGAGTCTCGATATTTCTTTCTGTCTTTAGTATAATATCGACACTCGATATTGTCAAGAGGTTTTTATTTTAACCAAAAAATAATAAATAACCACTCACGCGCCGGGCATCCGTCAGCTCCAGCTGACACACTTCCTTTGGATGTCCGTGTGCATAAATAATGGGGCAATCGGCATTTGCCGACCGCCCCGTTTTACCATTTTATGATAGCGCATTCCCGCGACCTAAATCAATCCCATCGCGTCGTTTATGTTCTTTACTCCTACCAGCTTGATTCCCTTCACGTCATCCACCTGTCCAAGTGACACTTGCGGAATCACGCACGTTTCAAAGCCCAGTTTTTTCGCCTCCAGAACCCGTTGCTTGGGCATGCTCACCGCCCGCACCTCGCCACTTAAGCCCACCTCTCCGAAGACAATCATTTTCTCATCCAGCGGACGATTCTTGTAACTGGAAACGATGGCCAGCACGATTCCCAAGTCAATCGCCGGCTCGTTCATGCGGATACCCCCCGCAATGTTAACATATGCGTCACAATTCCCCATCCGTAATCCGATTCGCTTTTCCAACACCGCCATCAAAAGATTCACCCGGTTATAATCCGTCCCGGTGGCCGTGCGCCTCGGCATCCCGAAATTCGTTTCGCAGACCAACGCCTGGATTTCAATCAAAAGAGGCCGCGTCCCCTCCATCGAGCAGGCCACCACCGACCCGGAGGCATTTTCCGGCTTGCCGCTCAGCATGTATTCGGAAGGATTTTCCACCTCCACGAGGCCGCTCGCGCGCATCTCGAACACCCCGATCTCATTGGTGGAGCCAAAACGATTCTTCACCCCGCGCAGGATACGGTAGGAAGCATGGCGGTCGCCCTCAAAATAAAGCACCGTGTCCACCATGTGTTCCAGCACCCTCGGTCCCGCCACCGTGCCTTCCTTGGTTACATGGCCGACGATGAAAATCGTAATCTCCAGGCCTTTCGCGAGCTGCAAAAACACGTTGGTGGACTCGCGCACCTGCGACACGCTGCCGGGGGCGGAGGCCACTTCCTCGCTATACATCGTCTGGATGGAATCAATAATGACCAATTCTGGCTTTTTACTTTCAATCACGCCGCGCACCGTATCCAGGTTCGTCTCACACAGAAGCTTTAGATTTTCACAAAACTCCCCCATACGGTTGGCACGCAGCTTAATCTGTGCCAAAGACTCCTCGCCGGAAATATAAAGGACACTGCGCTCCCGGGCCATATGCTGGCAGACCTGCAAAAGCAACGTCGACTTACCAATGCCCGGATCGCCGCCGACCAGTATAAGCGACCCCGGAACGATGCCGCCGCCCAGCACCCGATCCAATTCCAATATCCCCGTTTTCAGGCGCACATGGTCATCCGCGTCAACCTCCGACAAAGACACCGCATGAACCGTCCCCCTTGCCGCTCCGGCACTCGCTGCCGCTTTGGATGTGGATACCACCTTTTCTTCCACGAATGTATTCCATTCTTTACAGACGGGGCACTGTCCCAGCCACTTTGACTCTTCATTTCCACAGTTTTGACAAAAATATATGATTTTCTTTCCTTTTGCCATGAACGACTCCTAGCATTTCTCAACTTTCACCGTCGCACGTTCGTCCGTACCCAGTTCCACGCTGACACTCAGCTTGCCGCTCAAGTTCGTGTGCATCGCACCGGCGGACGTGCCGTTAAGCACCACCATGTACTCACTCTCCGGCTCCAACCCAATCGTAAGCTGCACGTCTTCCGCAGCGGCCACCTCGAAACTCACGCCTTCCGCGGCCTCCTTAAAGTGCCCGACCGCGCTTCCCGGAACCGACTCATAAACAAACATCCCGTTTTTCTCCAGCTTGGTAATCTCCGCGAACGTCTTTACCTTGTAAATGTCTCCGGCAAATTCAAAATTGTCCAGTTTTGTCTTGGAAGTAAGCGTATAGTCTCCGAACCCCAGTGTCCCGTCTTCCTCCACAAACAATAATTCCTTCGCTGCCATTTTTCAAATCCTCCTTTGTGTAGTTATATTATACTCTGTAAAACTTAATGCTTCCTTTCGCCAGTCCGGCCTCCACGTTCGTTCCCGGCTCCACCTCGCCGTTTAACACGGCCTCCGCCAGCTTATCCTCCAGCTCCGTCTGCATCGCGCGGCGCAAAGGCCTCGCCCCGTACTTGGCATCGGTTCCCTTCTCCACGATGTGGTTTTTCGCAGACTCACGCAACGTGAGCGTAATGCCCATCTGCGCTTTCAACCGCTTTGTAAATTCCTTGCACAGCAATCCCACGATTTGCTTCATATGCTTCTTTTCCAAAGCATGGAATACAATAATTTCGTCAATACGGTTTAAAAATTCCGGCCGGAAAATCTGCTTCACCTCGTCCATGACATCCTGCTTCATCTTCGTATAATCGGCCTTCGGATCTTCTTTTGTCGCAAAACCCAACTTCTTTGGTTCCACGATGGCCTTCGCCCCGGCATTGGAAGTCATGATGATAACGGTATTACTAAAGTCCACGGTTCGTCCCTGCGAATCCGTGATATGACCGTCATCCAACACTTGTAGCAAAATATTGAACACGTCCGGGTGCGCTTTCTCAATCTCGTCAAACAGCAACACCGAATACGGATGTGTACGCACCTTGTCGCTTAATTGTCCGCCCTCCTCATGTCCGACATATCCCGGTGGCGAACCTATCATCTTTGACACGGAATGCTTTTCCATATACTCTGACATGTCAATTCGAATCATGGAATTCTCATTGCCAAACAATGCCTCCGCCAACGCCTTGGACAACTCCGTCTTACCGACGCCGGTCGGTCCCAGGAATAAGAACGAACCAATCGGCCGCTTCGGATCCTTTAATCCTACCCTTCCCCGCTTGACCGCCCGCGCCACCGCATTGACCGCCTCATCCTGCCCGATTACGCGCCGGTGCAGCTCCTGCTCCAATTTCTTCAGCCGTTGCGTGTCACTCTCACGCAGCTTCTGCACCGGAATTTTTGTCCACGCCGAAACGACGGTCGCAATGTCTTCCTCCTGCAAAATCAGTCCGGATGCGGCATTCTTTTTCTGGAACCGCTTCTTTAACGAATCCAGTTTCTTTACCGCCTCCTGCTGCTCCTTCTGAATCCGGGAGGCCTCCGCGAAGTCTCCCGCCTTGATGCTCTCTTCTTTTTGCTTGATCAAATCCCGAATCAATTCTTCCAGCCTTGTCACATTTTCCGGCATCTTGTAACCGCCAAGACTCACGCGCGCGCACGCCTCGTCGAGCACGTCAATCGCCTTGTCCGGCAGATTACGATCCGTGATATAGCGTTCGGACAACTCCACCGCCGCCCTCATCGCGCCTTCGCTGATGGAAATCTTGTGGTGCTGCTCATATTTCACCCGCAAGCCCTGCAGGATTTCCATGCACTGCTCCTTGCTCGGCTCCTCCACCGTAATCGGCTGAAACCTGCGCTCTAACGCCGCATCCTTCTCAATATATTTGCGGTATTCCGCAATCGTGGTGGCACCGATCAACTGCAGCCGTCCCCTGGCCAACGCCGGTTTCAGAATGTTGGACGCATCCATCGCCCCTTCCGCGCCGCCGGCTCCAATCATCGTATGTAACTCATCCATAAACAAGAGGACGTTGCCGTCCGACTCGACCTCGGAAATCAATCCCTTGATTCGCTCCTCGAACTCTCCCCGGTATTTGGAACCGGCAATCAATCCCGGCAGGTCAAGCGTATAAATCCGCTTTCCTTTCATGCTCTCCGGCACGGCACCCGTCGCCAGGCATGCCGCCAGCCCCTCGATAATCGCCGTCTTCCCGACTCCCGGCTCCCCAATCAGACAAGGGTTATTCTTTGTCCTGCGGCTTAACACCTGCATCAGGCGGAAAATTTCTTCCTGACGGCCCACGACCGGGTCTAAACGCCCCTCTTCCGCCTCGGCCGTCAAATCCTTACAGTACTGGGAAAGTGCGCCGCCTTCCCCGTGCATGGATTCCTGCAATTCCTCCTGGTACTCCCGCACGTCAACCCCTGCCGTCATCAAAATGTCCTGAAACATCTTCTGTAAATGAATGTCCAGCGTGGTCAGCATCCGTGCCGCCACGCAGTCCGCCTCCCGAATGATACTGAGCAGCAAATGCTCCGTGCCAATCTTGTCCGAATGCAGCCGCATCGCTTCACGCGCGCTCTCTTCCAGAATAAACCTAAGTCTCGGGCTTTCCTGCAGGTTTTTCATCCTGCCTTCCTGCGCCGGGGCAATCAGTTCGTCCATCAGCTTCAAAAGCTTTTGCTCCTCCACCCCGTACTGTGCCAGGATTTGTCCCGCCACGCCGGTCACCTCTTTTAACAGCCCCAGTAAAAGGTGCTCCGTCCCGATGTATGGATGCTTTAACTTTTTCGCTGCCTGCGCCGCCTTTTCAATGGCACGCTGCGCCTGTTCCGTAAATCGATCCTGCATAAATTCCTTCTGCATAACTCCTCCTCAATAGAAAATCATCATTATTCATACCCAAGGGCACCCCTTAACGCATGCCCCTGCGGGGCGGGCGAACCCTCTGGGTTCGTCAAGGTATGCCTGACTGACCGTAGGCCCCGGTCATCAAAGTCCGCGTAAGAACCAGTGCATCGACACTGCACGAGCGCAAGGCTCAACAATATCCCTCATAAATCTCGTCCACCAGCGCATGCACTTCCTCGCGGGAAATGTTTTTACAGCTCGCGGCCGCCAAAATCAGCGTCATGCGGCTGCGTACCTCCTCCAATGCCTGCATCCGGTCATGATTTAAAGCCACGACGGCCCCCCGCCTATTGTCCAACGTGATAAAGCCCTCTTGTTTCAATACATGGTATGCCTTGTTGACCGTGTGCATGTTAATCCCTATCATGTCCGCAAGCTGGCGCACGGACGGCAGGGAATCCCCCTCGCAGAGCCTGGACGTGGCCACGCCTAAGACGACCTGGTTTCGTATCTGTATATAAATCGCCTCTTCACTGTTTAAATCTATCTCAATCCTCATACGTATCCCACCGCCTTTCTTTCATCTTGGTGTTACATCTATACTAGCACATGTTTTCCTTCTCTGCAAGTAAAGATTCTATAACTCC
>CATLEQ010000160.1 GCA_949915905.1 uncultured Lachnospiraceae bacterium
AATGCCGGGGTAGAAGCCAGAAATTCCGTTATTGCACCGGGCGGAAGCGTTGTTTATTGCAAAAATGCGATGAAGCATTATAAAGAAATCGGAACGGTGGTATATTTAAAGGTATCTTATCAAACAATAGAGAGTAGGATTCGTAATCCCAGGAAACGGGGGGTCGTGCTAAAGCCGGGGCAGACGTTGCGGGATTTGTACGACGAGCGCAGCAAATTATTTGAAAAATACGCCGACATCACGGTCTGCGAGGACGGGTGCCGCATAGAGGAGACGATAGACGCCGTGTTGGAAAAGGTGGAAGGACTGTCAAATTAGGTTGCCGTCATCCGTCCCGGTATTGTGCAGAATAACCAAAATGTATGAGAGGATTGTAAACATTTGTAAAAAAGATTTTACAAATTTGTAAATTGTGGTATACTAGGTGTACTTGGCGAAGTTTTTTGTGGGGGTTATTGGTCTACCATGAGTAGAATCCTATTATCATGGACGGCTTAAGGCCGTGTGTGATAACATCTTGTTGTCATGGGCGGTTTTGTGGCCGTGTATGGTGACATCCTGACAATTTATTGGATAATAGGGGTGCTGTATGGAGCAATATATTATAAAAGGTGGGAACCCGCTGGTCGGAGAAGTGGAGATTGGCGGTGCGAAGAATGCCGCGCTGGGGATTTTGGCGGCGGCGATTATGACGGACGAGACGGTGCTGATTGATAACATGCCGGATGTCAATGATACGAACGTGATGTTGGAGGCGATTGCCGGGATTGGCGCGACGGTGCAGAGGGTGGATCGCCATACGGTGAAGATTAACGGCAGCACGATTCGGGACTTGAACATTGAGTACGATTATATAAAAAAGATTCGGGCATCCTACTATCTGTTGGGCGCATTGTTGGGGAAGTATAGGCGGGCGGAGGTGGCTCTGCCGGGCGGGTGTAACATCGGCAGCAGGCCGATTGACCAGCATTTGAAGGGATTTCGGGCACTTGGTGCCGACGTGGACATCGAGCGCGGCAAGATTGTGGCCGAGGCGGATCATTTGCGGGGGACGCACTTGTATTTTGACGTGGTGACCGTGGGCGCGACGATTAACGTCATGATGGCGGCGGCCATGGCGGACGGCGTGACGATTATGGAGAACGTGGCCAAGGAGCCGCACGTGGTGGACGTGGCCAATTTCTTGAACAGCATGGGAGCCAACATCCGCGGCGCGGGAACGGACGTGATTCGTATTCGCGGCGTAAGGTCTCTGCACAAGACGGAGTATTCCATCATTCCGGACCAGATTGAGGCCGGGACGTTTATGTTCGCGGCGGCGGTGACGCGGGGCGACGTGACCGTGAAGAACGTGATTCCGAAGCATTTGGATGCCACGATTTCCAAGCTGATTGACATCGGCTGCGAGATTCAGGAATCGGATGACGCGGTGCGCGTGGTGGCGAACAAGCGGCTTCATTGCACCCATGTAAAGACCCTGCCGTACCCGGGATACCCGACGGATATGCAGCCGCAGATTGGCGTGGCATTGGCCTTGGCGAAAGGGACGAGTACCATTACGGAAAGTATTTTTGAAAACCGGTTCAAATACCTTGACGAACTGGCAAGGATGGGAGCCAACATTAAGATAGAGGGAAATTCCGCCACGATAGAGGGCGTGAAGAAGTTTTCGGGGGCGCGCATCAGCGCGCTGGACTTGCGGGCCGGGGCGGCACTTTGTATCGCCGGGTTGGCGACGGACGGTATTACGATTATCGACGATATCAAGTATATTCAAAGGGGCTACGAGCGGTTCGAGGAGAAGCTGCAGAGTTTGGGCGGCGTGATTGAAAGGGTGGCCAGCGAGAAAGAAATTCAAAAATTCCGGCTGAAGGTGTCGTGAGGAGCGATGGCCTTGCCGTAAATGACGGTTGAATGGAAAGTGAAAAAGGATATAGAGATGGCGGCACAGATTTTCGAGAGGAGATCTGTGCTTGTTTTGCTTTTTGGAAGGATTTTTCACATCCGCATCATTTTCCGGTACTGGCTGGGCGTGATGTCTGTGTATTTCTTGAAAATGCGCGAGAAGCGGCAGCAGTCGGGGATGCCGACCGCGGAGGCCACCTGCGTGACGGAGGCCGCGCCCTCGTTAAACAAGCGCACGGCGGCGCGCACGCGCTCCTGCTGAATGTATTCCGTGACCGTCTGGCCGGTTTCCTTTTTAAAAAGCGCGGAAAGATAGGAGGCGTTTTTACCCAGACTACCGGCAAGGACTTGCAGGGAAAGTTCCTCCGCGAGATGCTCCTCCACGTAGAATTTCATTTTTCTGGTCAGCAGGGAGCAGTCCGTGTCCGTATGATTTTGTGACAGAACGCAGTATTTGCGAACCATCTCATGAAACAACCTGCACAACGCAATCGTTTTTGTTTCAAATTGGATACGTTGGCTTAACGTGTGCCAAAGACGGCACACATTAAACGCGGGGATGTGGGTGTTAAGCATTTGCCCAAAAAAGAGCGTGTTAAAGCCCACCAGTTCCGCCTTTAATTTGCTGATTGGACAAGTGTCGGAAATGTGGCGCAGGGACAGAATTTTTTGGAGCTGTACCCAGGCCTCCCGGCTCTGGCCGCGTTCGACATTTTCCATTAAAAGCTGCAGTTGTTTGGCGAAAGTTTCTGCCATTTCGGAGGAAAAGGACTGGACATGTGTCTCATCCTCCGTGAAGAAACGTTCGTTTTTTAAGTAACGAATGTCTTTCAAGGAAACGGATTCGAACTCAGGCAGGAAGGCGCAAACAAGGTGCGTCAGCATCGTCACCAGCTCATCGGAATTTACCACGGGAAGGGATTCGTAAAAATGTTTCAAAACCGGGACGTTCCCTTGTAAAGTGGGCGCGTTTGCGATGAGCTTTTTGAAAAAGGAATCACTGACGGTTTGCGTGCAAAATGGACCGACGCTGATAAAGTCCGGATTCTCCCCCAGTGTCACGAAGGCGATGAGGTTATAAAACCCCAATACGCTTTCAACGAGAAACAACTGGTAGTGGTCGGCTAAAACGTGGTTGTGAACGTCCCATCGGCCTTCGTTTTCATTTGAAAAGCCCGCCCACACCATCTCGCGGAATCCTTTGTCGATTTTGTGCAATTCTTGATAAGGATAGGAAAAATAAAACGTGTCAATTTGAAATGCATCGGTTAGTATTTGATGTATAAATGGAAATGCGTCTTTCACTGTCCGTGCTTGTGTGAGTAACATGTGGCATCCTCCTCTTGATTATCAATCGCTGACGTAATCAGTATAATCCAAAAATAGTACAAAAACAATAAAAAATAAACAAGAAATGAAGAGCCGAAAGTGTTATGCTCTATTCAAGGTTTTAAATTTCGCGCGAAGAAGTAGAAAATAGGATAGGGAAACAAGATAATATGGCAAGGAAAGAAGGCCACTTGATTTGGATGATGGAGGAGAAAAAGGATGAAGAATAAGATGGTGAAACGGTTTTTGGCGGGCGCGTTATCGGCCTTGCTGGCGGTCGGCCTATTGGCGGGATGCGGTGGCAACGCGGATGATAAGAAGGGCTCGGACGGAAAAGGCTCGGAAGAGGGATCGAAGGGCGGGAGCGGCATCACGGCGGAGTTTACGTGGTGGCTTTACACGCATGACGGGCAGGGCATGTACTATGAGGATTATGAGGACAGCCCGGTGGTGCAATACGTAAATCAGCAGTATTGGGATATTGAAAATGGAGGTATCGCAGAGGAGGGAAATGGAAACCGTTTGCACCTTTCTTTTCTGACACCGATTACGGGTGAGGAGCGGAATAATTTTAACACGATGCTCTCGACCGGGGATTATCCGGAAATGTTCGTCTTGCATGCGGCAACGGAGAGCCCGCAGGCGATGTGCGAGTCAGGCATCCTGATGGAGGTCACGGAGTACGTGGAGAAATATATGCCCAATTATTTGGCGTATTTGGACGCAAATCCGGAACTGAAACCCCTTGTGACGGTGAAATCCGATGACGGGAAGATTCATTATTATTCGATTCATTCGTTTGTGGATGGTGTGGAGGATCCATGGCAAGGCACTTGCTATCGCCGTGACTGGGTGGTAAAATATGCGCAGCCGACAGAATATGTGTGGGACTGGGACAGCGAGTACGTGAAGGAGAATGGGCATCCGGAGGTGACACCGCTTGAGAAGGCCGTGAGGGAGAACAAGCTGGAGGGCTGGAAGAAGAACGAAGTGACAAAGTTTACCTCGGATTGTGGTGAGAATCCGGCGGAAGATTACACGGACAACGTGATTTTTCCGAGTGGCAAGAGCGACCCGATTACAATTAGTGACTGGGAATGGATGTTCGAGGCTTTTGAAAAGGCGATTGACGAACGTGGATGGTCAGGGGACAGTAATTCTTACGCCTATTCCATTCCTTATTCGGGATATTCTGCAATGGGCGATTTGACCTCGTCTTTTGGTGGAGGCACGGGTTCTTACTATGTCAAAGACGGGGAAGTGGTTTATGATGGAACTTCCGAGAATTTTAAGACATATCTGGAATGTGTGGGTAATTGGTACGAAAAAGGATGGCTGGATTCCCAGTTCAGCACGCGTGCAAGTGATGCGTTCTACCAGATTAATTCTGCCGGTGTCAATCAGGGCAAGGTGGGCATGTGGTGCGGCATGATTAGTTCATTGGGAACGGCGATTCGCGTTTCGTGCCAGAACGAGGAGGACATGGTGGACGCTTATGTCATGGGGTGCGCACTTCCGATTAACGACATGTATGGGACGGAGGCTCAGATGTACCAGGAGCCGGACGCGATGTACCAGGCAAGCCGCAAGGGAACGGGAATCGGTATCACGTCAAAAGCGGAAGAAAAATCAGAGGAAGAGCTGGCCACTTTGTTTACCTATCTTGATTGGGCATATACGATGGAAGGGGCCAGAACCATTCGTCTGGGTCTGACCGCGGAGCAGTTGGCAAGCGTGACATTGGATCCGGATTTGTATGCGGAGTACGATGTGAAAAGTGCCTATGAGGTGACGGAGAACGAGGAAGGGGTCACGGTTTATAAGGCGAACGTGGATAAGTCGAGTACATTGTTTAACGCAACGATTGGCCAGCGCATGGATATCGGGTTGAAACCGACGACGAATGCAAACTATATCGTGGACACGGGTAATCCGAAGGTGAACCAGGACGCGGTTGACGTGTGGAAAAAATATTTGAATACGGGTAATGTGCTGGTTTATTCTCAGTTGTTGAACGCGGAAGAGGCGGAAGGCTATAGTAAGATTACTACGGCGCTCACCGATTATCAGGCGCAGACCATTCCAAATGTTATAAATGGTTCAATGAGTTGGGAAGACTATGTGGAAGGTGTTAACACGCTCAAGCCGGAAGCGGCCTTGGAATATCTGCAGAAATATGTGGATTTGGCGAATGTCTCGAAAGGGATTGAGTAAAGGCTGGATACGGGATGCGAAATAGCAGGCCGTGGATAGGAAGCGATGTGTGAGATGACCTGAAAGTTGGTAGAAGAAGGGAAAAGTGATCATGATGAATAGAACGGCCTGGAATGACGGATGGAAATTCTGTAAAGAAAAGGTAGCATTTAAAGGTGCGGGTTCTATTTTGCGGCAGGGGACATGGGAGGACGTGTCCCTGCCGCATACTTGGAATGGAAAGGACGGCCAAGATGGCGGAGAGGATTATTATCGGGGAACGTGCCATTATGTGAAGACGTTGTTTATGGAAGAATGTGGCGGCGAACCTTCGGGCAAGGAAGTTTACCTGGAATTTTTGGGAGCCAATTCTTCGGCCGACTGTTATGTGAACGGGCGGTTGGCGGCACATCACGACGGCGGGTATTCGACCTGGCGGGTGAATCTTGCGCCGTACCTTCAGAAGGAAAACGAAATTGTCGTGGCAGTGGATAACGCCCCAAATCAGACGGTGTATCCGCAAATGGCGGATTTTACATTTTATGGAGGCTTGTACCGTGGTGTTAATCTTTTGACGGTGGGAAAGAAGCATTTTGATTTGGATTATTATGGAAGCACGGGCGTGCGCGTCGTTTCGGAGGTGGAAGGGGAGGATGCAAGCGTGCAAGTCGAGGCGTGGTGTGACGGGGTAGGGGACACGGAATGTCTGGAATACGCCATCTGGGACGGGGAACAAGTCGTGGCACAATGTACCAAGACGGTGGTGCAAGGCGAAGGACAAGACAAGGCGGAAGATGCTTCGTCAGGCAAGTCGGCATTACAAGACGAGAGTTGTGCGGTGTCGAACCATGCATGTTTGCGAATTCCCAACGTGCATCTATGGAATGGACGCAAGGATCCGCATTTGTATACGTTGGTGGTGAAGTTGCTGGAGGATGGCCGGGTTTTGGACGAGCGCGAGGTGCGGTTTGGTTGTCGCACGTTTTACGTGGATCCGCAGAAAGGATTCTTTTTAAACGGGGCACCGTATCCGTTGCGAGGGGTTGCCCGCCACCAGGACTGGAAGGACATTGGAAACGCGCTTCATAAGGAGCACCACGAACGGGACATGGAATTGATTTATGAAATGGGTGCGACCACGGTTCGTCTGGCACATTACCAGCATGACCAGTATTTTTATGATTTATGTGATGAGAAGGGCTTGGTCGTTTGGGCGGAAATCCCTTATATCTCCAGGCATATGCCCGGGGGAAGGGAAAATACGATTTCCCAGATGAAGGAATTAATCGTGCAAAATCATCATCACCCGTGTATCGTGGCGTGGGGACTTTCAAATGAAGTCGGCATACGCAGTGCGGGGGATTCGGACTTGCTGGACAACCATCATGTCTTAAATGACCTGGTGCACGAAATGGACGTGACGCGGCTCACGACAGAGGCGGTGATTGGCTCATGTAGCATGGACGATGAATATGTGCACATTCCGGACACGGTTTCCTACAATTTATACCTTGGATGGTACGAGGGCAAGATAGAGGATAACGGGGCGTTTCTCGACCGGTTCCATGAAAAATATCCGATGCGTCCGTTGGGAATGAGCGAATATGGGTGCGAGGCACCATTAAACTGGCACAGTTCCAATCCGCGTCAGGGAGATTACACGGAGGAATATCAGGCGCATTATCATGAAGAAATGATTCGGCAGATTGATGCCAGGCCCTGGCTGTGGGCGACGCATGTATGGAACATGTTTGATTTTGCAGCCGATGCAAGGGCCGAGGGCGGCATCAGTGGCATGAACTGCAAAGGCCTGGTCAATTTTGACCGCAGTTATTGCAAGGATTCTTATTATGCGTACAAGGCGTGGCTGTCCGACGAGCCGTTCGTGCACATTTGCGGGAAACGGTATGTAAATCGGGTGGAGGACATGACGCGCGTCACGGTGTATTCAAATCAGCCGTGGGTGGAGCTTTATGCAAATGATGAATTGGTCGCGCGTAAGGAAGACGGAAAATATTTCTTTTATTTTGACGTGCCTAACCGTGGGGAGACACGTTTGACCGCGAAGGCGGGCGGACACGGTCAAAACGGCGGTGAATGTAGTGACGAGTCCCGCATCTGCAAGGTGGAAGAGTTTTTTGAACCATACCGGATGAAAGAGAGTGGAGACGTACTTAATTGGTACGAGATTGAAGAGCGGGAAGGATATTTTTCCTTGAATGATAAAATCAGCGAGATTATGTCATCGGAAAAAGGAAAAAATGCCTTGGCTCGCTGATGGCAAAAATATTTGGCGTGACACCGGACGTGGGAGCGGATGATGGCGAGGGGCATGCGGGACAAGAGCCGTCTTTAAAAGATAAAATGGAGAGTACGATGGATATCATTGCCGGAATGACCGTGAAGCGGTTCCTTTCCGTGATG
>CATLEQ010000161.1 GCA_949915905.1 uncultured Lachnospiraceae bacterium
TATTCCTCGTACGATCGATAATGTAGCCCATGATGACGTTGGTAATCGCGTCAATAATCTTGGAAATCAGCGGGAACACCATCAAAAACGCCCCGCCCCAGACACCGGTCAGCTTTAAAACGTCGGGATAATAAACGTTTAAGTAAGAACCCAGCACCGCGTTTAAAAGAAGTGCCCCGGCCGGCCCCACCAGATAACCAATCCACTTTTCCTTTTTTCCATGTCCGCCGACTTTATGACGCTGTCAAACATCGGCCTTTCCAGTAACTTCCTCTTCCTTGTTTCCATCACAAAACTCCTTCCTTCTTTTCTGAAAGACACAATTGTCCCTCAAGCAAGCCGTTTCTTTTCTGTTTCTTGTATTATATCTCTTCACGTCATTTCAATATTGTATTTTCGTTCGATTTGTTGTAAAATCATATTGCAAATGATAACTGTCAATCGGACATTTTTTTGCTGAAAGGATTTTGAAAAATGAGTAACAAAAACAAGCTTCCCAAAACCCACGAGCGGGAGATTGACTATGATTATATCGCGGAACACATTTCCAGCCTCTCCCGCATCATAATGCGCGTCTACAAGGAGGGCGAACTAATTTCCCTCCACGACCCCTGCGGTTTTCCCGTCGACCCGGCCGGCATCTATTTAGACGAACTGCTCCAAGTCAAACAAGCGGTCAGTTACTACGTCACGCCCTACGACCAGTTTTACGGCATCATCCGCCACAAAACGTACACCCTCATCCTCGGCCCCACCTTCGAGATGACACCGCCCCGTCCGCGCATCCGCGAATTTATGTTCGAACTGGGCATCCGACAAAATTATTTCGAACAATATTTAAGCCTGATGCTCGGCATCACGCCCCTGCCATTGGAATTGTTCGTGCGGGAGCTTTGCCTGATTTACTATTTTCTCAGTGAAAAAAGGATGACGTTGACGAATTTCCCGCTTTACAACTCCCGTTCAGACATATCCATGAAAGAAAAAAACATGATAGAAACCATTTCCGCAATCCAATCCGATCCCGCAGATTTTTTCTCAAATCACGACACGATAGACTTTGAACGGCAAATGCTCTCCTGCATCACCGATGGAAACCAGGAGGCTTTGAACGCCCTTTTCTCCGGACATACCGCTGGACGGGCGGGCAAAACCGCGGACACCTACTTGCGGCAGACGAAAAATATTTTCATCGCCACCGCCACTCTCGTCTCCCGAGCTGCGATTGACGGTGGCCTGCCATCCGAGGAAGCGTTGTCCTTAAGCGACCGCTACATCCAACACTGCGAGCATTTAAATGCCCCGGAACAAGTCATGAACCTGCAGTACAACATGGTCATGGATTTCGCCTCCCTCGTGACCGAACAACAAAAAGGGCTGCACTATGACCGTTTTCTGCGCGGCGTGACCAGATACGTCCGCGAACACCTGACTGAGAACATTAGCGTGGAACAAATGGCAAAGGATCTGGAGATGAGCCGCAGCCACTTGTCCGCCAAGTTCAAAAAAGAAACCGGTATGACCCTGACCGATTACATCCAGGAGCAGAAAATCAAAAAGGCCATGGAATACCTTGAAAAGACAGAGAAAAGCGTCCTGGAAATCAGCACCTTCCTCGGCTTCTCCTCCCAGGGCTATTTTCAAAACGTGTTTAAAAAACGCACCGGCGTAACCCCGAGGGAATATCGGGAGCGGTAAATACACTGAGCGGCAGATTTAACTGCCGCTCAGTATATTATGATGCGCACGGTTGATAAAGGGCATCCTGCCAACCAACCGGCGTGGTGCAAGCCAAAGTCACAGCATGTCAATATCGCCCTAATTTTTGCGCAATAACCCATCTTTTTTTCTTCCGAGAAATGGATTATCATACAATGGTAAAACATTTTATGTCGACGTGCGAATTACGCCGGCGATAACGAAAACGGAGGGAATCATAATGATGAAGAAATTTACTGCAATGTTGAAACATTGGAAAAGGAATTGGAGGCAGCGCAAAGATGCCAGAAATTTGCACGACTACGAGAAAAGTTTCGGCATGTACACGGCCGCTTATCGCGGCAGGTCATTCCGCTTTTTATTCGTTTAAAAGGGGCGTCCGACAGACGCCCCTTTCGATTCCCACATTACTTCTCAATACTTGCAGGATCAAGCAAAAAATCATAAACGTTCATAGTCAAAATACCATGCTCATCATAGTGACTCGGTACGACATCCTTTGTAATGACAATTTTTTTAAACGAATCATCAATTTTTCGAAACGGTCTTATTTCCTGCATTCTTTTTTCTTCGTCGGGCAAAGAATAGGCCGATTGGATATAGTACCTTAACGAACCCAAATTACATACAAAGTCAACTTCAAGTTGCTTGCGAATTGTTTTTCCATCTTTATTCTTTTCTGTCACCGGAACGATGCCGACATCCACGCTATAGCCACGCATGCGAAGTTCGTTGTAAATCACATTCTCCATCGAATGTGTCTGCTCAAACTGGCGAAAACGAATACGGGCATTGCGAAGCCCAAGATCTGAAAAATAATATTTTTTCGGAGTTTCAATATATGCCTTGCCTTTAATGTCATATCTCTGTGCCGACTCTATCAAAAAAGAATCTTCAAAATAATCAAGGTATTTCTTAATCGTATTGGAAGTAATTCTTGATTTTTTCACGGTCTTAAACGTGTTTTTCAATTTTTCAGGGTTGGTAAGAGATCCCATGGCCGAAGAAAGAATGTTCAACAAATCCTCCAGCTCACCCTGGTTTCTAATTCGATTCCGGCTGTATATGTCCCTGATATATATTTCGCTGAACAGATTTTCCAACGCAATAACCTTATCATTGGCATCCTCCCGTAGGACAACCAACGGAATGCCGCCATAAAGCATGTACTCCGCCAGTCCCTCATATTTGTCACCTTTGTATACGGACATAAATTCCGAAAAGCTTAAGGGATACATATGAATTTCGTCCCCATGTCCGGCAAACTCCGTAATAATGTCCTTTGACAAGAATCTTGCATTGCTTCCGGTTACAAATACGTCCATGTTGTCCTTGCGAAGATAGCCGTTTAATACGGACTCAAAACAATCAAGCATCTGTACCTCATCCAAAAGGAGATAGTACATGCCTTTCCCCATTGTCTTTGAACGAATGTACGCCATAAATTTTTCAGGGTCAACGCCCCTTTTTTCTTTTTCAATTTTGATAAGACTTTCCCCAATCAGATAAAGGTCGTCGGCAGAATCAAAGGCAAATCGAATAATGTGGTTTTCATCCACGCCACTGTCAAGAAGTTGCCGATAAAAAATCGTATTTAACAAATAGGACTTTCCACATCTGCGAATGCCGGTGATTACTTTTACCAACCCATTATTCTTTCTCTTTATCAGTTTATCCAAATAGTAATCTCGACGAATTTCCATATGAAGCACCCCTTTACAAAAGATTTTTGCATCTAATCACACTTTTCTGTCCCATAATAACATGTGGATGTGTAAAAGTCAATTCCAACGCAACTCTGGATGTGGGCTACAAAATCTCTCGAATTACAATTCAGCAACACTCCTCAAATCATACTCGGTAAATGACAAAATTTACCACCATCCCCGTGACAAACGAAAACGCCATCACGAACGCGAGGTACAAAACAAAGCGTTTCGCGCCCAGCACGATTTTCAGTGCCCCGAGGTTGGTAATCTTCGTTGCCGGGCCGGTGACCATGAAGGCCGCCGCGCTGCCCATGCTCATGCCCGAAACCAGCCATTGCTGCAAGAGGGGAATCGTCCCGCCGCCGCAGGCATACAAGGGAACCCCAATAGTCGCCGCCATCAGGATGCCGAATCCTTCGTTGCCCTTGCCGAACAGTTCCGCAAACTCCTCCGCCGGGACATATCTCTGAAACAAGGCGGAAAGTAACACGCCGACCAAGAAGTATGCCCCCGTCGCCTTGAGGTTTCGGCCAAGGTTTTTTAGGAAACGCAGCAACGGATTCGGGTCGATGTCATGACTCTTGCGGGGTTCAAATCCCGTAAAATCGAAAAACGGTGTTTCACGATAAAACACATGCACGAGCAATCCGGCCACGATGCCGCACGCCGTGCAGGAAACCAGCCGCACGGCCACCGCCGCTACCCCCAGCGCGGTACTGTAAAACAAAAGCTGCGGATTTAGAAGCACGCTGCTCATCATAAAGGCCGCCAGCCAGTCATGCCGCATCCCATGGCGGGAAAAGGAGGCCGCGATGGGAATCGTCCCATACATGCAAAGCGGCGAGGCAATGCCCAGCATGCTGGCCACGACCACGCCCCATACACCCCATTTTTTTCCTTTCAGCCGCTCAAAGCAACCGTGAATGGCATCTTTTGCAAAGACGGAAACGAAAGATCCGACGACCATGCCCAACGCCCAGTAAGGGGCTATCTGGCGAAGCTGTATCTGAAAATAATACCAGACGTAGATAAATTCTCTTCGTAAAATAGAAAACAGCTTCACCGCAAATTCCCCTTTCCGTCTATCAAATCACCGCCTCGCGACAATCACCAAACGTGCATGCAAGCATCCCGCCCGATCCGTCACCGATAAGGCATCATTCCCCGTCAATATTCACCAACCGGTAACTGCGGCTGCCCAGTCCGATTTCCTCACCATGCTCCAGCACGCGCTCCGCATTCCGGCTCTCCATCCGGCTCACCAACGCTTCCCTTCCCTCTGCCTGGTAAATCAAGTCCACGCAGACCTGGTCTAGTGCCACCGGGTCAGTGGAGGCCAGGATGCCGATATCATGGATGTCCGGCTCGGCCGGATTCCCGTTACAATCACAGTCTATCGACAGATGGTTCATCACGTTGACAAACAAAATGTTCCCGTCCACCGAGTCCACGACGGATTTCCCCGCCTCGGCCATCGACTCCAAAAAAGCGTTCTGCTCCCCGCCCCACGGGCTGTCATGGCTCTGTCCCGCCGTGTGGATCAAACATTTTCCTTCTGCCGAACCGATTCCGATGGAAATGTTCTTGATGGCACCGCCAAATCCCGCCATCGCGTGTCCCTTAAAGTGGGACAGCACCAAGAATCCGTCATATTCCGGGAAATGCGCGCCCACGTAGTTTTCCTTCAAATGTGTGTTGCATTCCACGATGGTGCCGCCGTTTTCTTCTTCATGCCACGTTCTCCTTTTTCCGTTGCATCCAAAACTCTATTCCTGACTGTCCAAGTCAATCGCATAACCCGCATACCCCTCTTCCATTTCCGGGGTCGCATTGTAATATCTGACATTCTTATTCAATTTCGCGATTTCTTCCATCTCCGCGTCGGTCAGTTCAAAGTCAAAAATGTCCGCATTGGCCTTGATATGCTCCGAATTGGTAGAACCGGGAATCACCTGGTTTCCCACCTGCACGTGCCAACGCAAAACCACCTGCGCGGCGCTCTTTCCATATTTTTCGGCCAACCTTGCAAAAATCGGCTCGCCAAGCAATGCCTTGTCCCCATGTCCAAGCGGATACCAGGCCATCACGCGGCAGCCGCAGTCTTTTAACATGTCGATGGTCTTTTCATCCATATAATAAGGATGTGCCTCCATCTGGATGACGTGCGGCTTGATTTCACACTCGGCAAGCAATTTTTCCAACTTTTCATCATGGAAATTGGAAATGCCGATGGACTTCACCTTGCCCTCCTTGTACGCTTTCTCAAGCTTTCGGTAACCCGCCATGAAGTCGCCCGCCGGCTGGTGGATGAACATCAGGTCAATATAATCCGTCCCGAGCAGTTCCAGGCTCTTTTCCACCGTCCCTTCCGTCAGATACTGGCTCGCCCAAATCTTGGTGGAAAGAAAAATGTCCTCCCTCGCCACGCCCGATTTTTTCATCGCGCGTCCCACGGCACGCTCATTCATGTAAGCCTATGCCGTGTCAATCATGCGGTATCCGCAGGCCAACGCGTCCAAAACCGCCTGCTCGGCCTGAGCCGGACTCATCATAAAGGTACCGATTCCTACTGCGGGCATCGAAAGCCCATTGCTCAATGTAAATGTCATCATGATTGTTTTCCTCCTAAATTATTAAAAATATTTTCGAATTTAGTAACGGCACACTAGCAAAGTCCCGTCTGGTCGTTCGCCTCCACCAGTTCCGTCAAAGTCACGTGCTCATTGCGGTAACGGGCGTTCGGGTTCGGTTCCTTCGCCAACCCCTCCTTGAACAAAATCGCCTTCTTCGGGCAAGCCTGTATGCATGCATAACAAGACTGGCAGCTCTTTTCCGAATGGATGGCCTTCTGTTCCTCCAGATGGATGCATCCCGCCGGGCAAACCCTGGTGCAAATGCCGCAGCCGACGCACTCGTCCGTCACGACGTAATCTGCCCAAATGGCTTCCGGCGCCTTTTTCATACGCGCCATGGATGCCCGGAACGCCTTGTGCACCATCTTGTCCTTCATCGTCGCCTTCTGGATTTCCTTTTTGCATGCGGCGATGTCCGCCTTTACCCGTTCCAGTTGCTTTTCCACCTGCTTATCCATCGCCATCTGCTTTTCCATGTCAAAGACCGGAAGAAAATTGTCCACCATCTCGACCGTCGTGACGTAGTCCGCCTTCTTCCCTGCCTTTTGCACGAATGCGTCCGCAATCTGCGCCGCCCCGCCGTGGTTGGCCCCATAGGTCAGCACCATGTAAAAATAAGGTGTCCTAAACTCGGCCTTCTCTATAAATTCTTTCACCATCCGGGGCATTTCATGCCCGTAAATCGGGCAGACGATTCCGATTTTTTCCGCCGTAAACGACAAATCCTTTTGGTGTAGCACCTGCGGAATACTGCGAACGTCACCTTCTAATTCCTTTGCCACGTACAAGCTGTTACCCGTACCCGTAAAATAGAAAATCATCATTCACAACCTCCTCGTATCTTTTTCGTTGTGCTGAAATTACTGTAAACCAAATCCATTAAAAAGTACAGTGCCAATTTTGCAACCCAGATTGCACAAATTGAAACCTGAATCTTTACATTTTCATGCCCGCGTGTTATACTGAGGGGCAAATGTTTTTGCCCCTCAGTATACGTGGATGCGCACAGCCGCATAAGGAAATATGCCGCTTTGCGGCTGCGGCTGGCGCAATACTCACGGCAGATTTCATCGACCGTGAGTATAATATAACCCTATCTTCAGAAAGGATGCCAGGCCATGATTGATTTTCAAATATTAGAACAGTTCGTCACATTTTCCCGCTCAGAAACGCTTTACGAAACCGCAAGACAACTACACGTCTCCCAGTCCACGCTGACCCGGAGCATGCAAAAACTGGAGGCTGAATTTGGCGTGCCCTTGTTTACCAGAACCAAAAACAGCATTTCCCTGACGGAGGCCGGACGGCTTGCCGCCTCGGAAGCGGAACTCTTATTGCGGCAATATGAAAGCATGCTGCACCGCGTCCGGGAATTTGACCGCAAGAGCCGCACCATTTCCATCGGTGCCTGCGCCCCCATTCCCGTGTCGCCCCTCGTTCAACGCGTCACCGAAGTTTACCCTTATATCGCCATTTCCTCGGAACTAAAAAAAGTCCCCCAGCTTTTGGAGGGACTTAAAAACGACGCGTATCAATTTATCATTTTACCTTACCGCCCGGAGGATGACGACCTTTTATCCAACCGGCTGTGCGAAGAAAACCTTTTTCTCTACCTGCGCAAGCAGCACCGCTTCGCCAAACAGAAATCCGTAAATATCGAGGAGATGAACGGGGAAAACATGCTCCTGTTTCAGGACATCGGGTTCTGGCACGACCTGGTACTCGAAAAAATGCCGAACTCCAAATTTCTCATGCAGACGGAAAGCTATAC
>CATLEQ010000162.1 GCA_949915905.1 uncultured Lachnospiraceae bacterium
GTTGCCATCCACGTCCACGGAGTAAGCTACCGTATAACCGTCGTCCGTCACCTGCGGTGCCGCCCACGACGTATTGGAAATCGGATAGTTGATAACGGAAGCCGTCTCCCCGTAATAAGAGTCAATACCCTCGTCACGATAGGCCGCGATAACCGTCGCGATTGCCTTGCGCAGGTTCTTGGAGGCATCGGAATCCGGCACTCCGCCCACGTTCACGTTCCCAGACGCAATACCGATGTAACCATATCCTCTATAGTCAATCAACTTCGTCGTGATAACGGAGCCGTCAAAGTCATCGGAACCGTTGATTTCCGCAATCTGCTTTGCAACCTCTGTTGAATAAGAAGGTGCCGCGATATCCAGAATCTTCGTCTCAATACCGTTAATCATGTCAGCCTCGGCCGTCTCCTTGAAGTTCAGGTACTTCGTCTTTGCTTCACCCTTATAATACTCCGGGTTCGCCTCCAGGTAAACGACCTTGTTGGAGTATTCCTTAAACGTATACGCTCCTCCGCCCATCGGCTTCGAGGTCTTCTCACGCACGATGGACAAGTCGCCCTTCGGGAAACCGAACTTATTGTTGTCATAATCATACTGTTCCTCGTCGCCATAATAGTGAAGCGGAGCCACTATGGTGCTAAGCTGGTAAATCATCGTCGCGTCCAGGGAATCTGCCACGATACGCAGGCTATAGTCACCGGTACGCTGAATGCCGGTAATGCTGTCCGCGGACTCGCCTGTCTGCACGCCGATGGCGTACTTGTCATAATCCTTCATGTATGAGAACAAGCTGCTGGTGGCCGCCTCGGTGTCGGACATCTTGACAAGGTCGTTTTCATACGCCTCACACATCTTCTGGAACATCTCTTCCGCGGACTCCGCCTCGAATCCCCATGCACCGGATGCACCCTTGATGTCGCCTTCCTTCGCGTATCCGTTCTGGACGCAATAATCAATGATGCTCTGGGCGAACGCCGGACCCGCCACGGTATCGATGTCCTCCCAGAATGCCTTCTGGGTCTCCTCATCCCACTTCGAGAAATCCGTGTTGTCACGTCCCGCCGCAACGAGCAGGTTGTACAACGTCTCCATACCGCTTCTGTACGCCTCAAGTCCCTGAATCGGGGTGGAGTACATTGTAGCGGAACCGTCATACGTCGGATCCAGGAACACGTACAACGAGAAAATGAGGTCGTCTATGTCAACCGGAGTACCGTCCGAAAACTTCAAGTCATCACGCATTTCGATGTCATAATATACCGTGCCGTCCTCGTTCTCCGTCACGGTGATGTCGGCCGGTCCCGTGTAAGTATATTCCTTGCCATTGTACTCGCGGGTCTCGCCCTCGATGCCCTTCAATACCGGGTTGGACACACGGTCCACGACCATCAACGTCAACGAAGTCAAGTTGACGATGTCCTGGTCATCCCCGCTTGCCGCGAAGAACGGGGAAAACTTGCCCTCCAGGCCGTCCCCGATGGATACCACAATCGTGTCCGCCGCGCCCTCGGATTCCTTCCCGTCGTCAGAACCCTTATTGGCATTGTCGTCGTTGCCTTTGCCGCCGCAAGCCGCCAGCATGCCGCAGCACATTGCCAGCGCTATTGCCACTGCCAGCAATCGTTTCCATTTTTTCATTTTTAATTCTCCTCCTTTTCCTTGAGTCTTTTTACGTATCAACAGAAGATTTATATATGCAGTATAGAATACTGCATATATACGAAGGGGGATATCCCCCTTCGTGCCGCTCTGCGTTTTTTCTGCGCCACTATTTCTCTTATTATTTTGCACAGTTTGTATGACTCAATACAGACTCTATTTTACAGAGTATCCTCTGTTTTGTCAATTTCTATCTTGCTTTTTTCATTAATAATGAATAATTTTGTTCATTTTTCACAGTCTGATGCATAAAATTTGAACGAACGCCCCGTAGCAAACTACGGGGCGTTCGTTCTCACGGCAGTCACCAGACTACCGCTTCACCCATTTCATATCTTGTACCGCTTTTCGTATCCACATCGCCAGAATCAATGCGGCCGTCTCTAACAGAAGGAATAAAAAGCAGGCTCCCGTTCTTCCTCCCGTACCGTTTTGAAACAAGTATATCCCTTCTCCCACCAGACCCGCGCCGGAACAAAGGGCGGAGCCGACGGCCCGCGCCGGGAGCTGCCCCACCGAGGCCTCATACACGTAGGCCTTTATCGGATTTCCTCCCGACGTAAGTCGCCCCATCCCCCAGCACACACTAAGGCTCGTCGCCAGATTCGCCGCATAGGGAAGCAAGACGTAAGCGGATGAATCCGCCCCCGGTGCCGTGCTGCATCCCGCCGCCGCCAAGGCAAGGAGCAAGGCGGCGCAAAGCACCCAGAGCCGCAGCAGCTCCCGCCTGAGATTTTCGCCTTCAAAGGTATAAACCTCCCCTTCATAGACGTATTTCCCTTCCTCATTCTTTTTATAAGAATCCAGATACGCCCTGCGCCCTTTTCGTTTTTTCTTCGACATGCCTAACTTATTCCTTCCAGGTCAAACTCGGACAGCCACTGTTTGGCCGCCTCGCACACACCGCGCAAGCACTCTTCGTCAAACGGGGTTTTCAGTCCGGCATTCTTAAGCAGCTCGGTAAACACCCGGCTGCCGCCCTGGCTCGCATACGCCATGTAGTGCTCCCACGCGTCCTTTTTGTCCTTCTGAATCATCGCCCAGAACTGCAACGCCACCGTCTGTGCCAGGCAGTAATCAATATAATAGAACGGGAAGGAGTAAATATGGTGCTGTCTCTGCCATCCCTCACCCTCGCTGTAAAACGGAATGTCGCCGTCCAGCTTCATCCATGGCATATAGATGCCAAGCAGTTCCTTCCAAACGTCATGCCGCTCCCTCGGGGTCATGTCCGGCTTCTCGAACACGACATGCTGGAAATGGTCCACCATCGTTCCGTACGGAATAAACGTCAGCGCGCCTGACAAGTGGCTGTAATAGAACTTGCGGGTATCCTCCCCGAAAAATCCTTCCGCCCACGGCCACGCGAAGAACTCCATGGACATGGAATGTACCTCGCACGCCTCCATCCCCGGCCAGCAAGTGCTCATCGGCACCCGCTTGCGGTTCAGCCATCCGGCAAAGGCATGTCCCGCCTCGTGGGTGATAACCTCCACGTCATGCTGCGTCCCGTTGAAATTGGCAAAAATAAACGGCACTTCATAATCTGCCAAACTCGTGCAGAAACCGCCGCCCGCCTTGCCTTCCGTGGACAAAATGTCCATCAATTCATTGTCCAGCATCGTGCGGAAAAATTCGCTCGTCTCCGGTGAAAGCTCGTCGTAAAACTTCTTCCCGTGGGCGATAATCTCGTCCGGCGTGCCAAACGGCTTCGGATTTCCCGAACGGAAAGAAAGCGCGTTGTCGGCAAAGCTCATCGGGTACTCTTTTCCCAGTCTCTTTGCCTGCTCCCGGTAAATCTGATCCGCCACCGGCACCAGGTATTTCACGACGGCCGCACGGAATTTCTCCACGTCGTCCTTCGTATAGCAATTGCGTTCCATCCGGTAGTAACCAAGTGTCGTGTAGCCGTCATATCCCAGTTTCCGGCCTATGCCGTCACGCACATGTACCAGCTGGTCATACAAGTCATCCAATTCCTTTTGATTGTCCTTGTACCACTGCCCCTCCGCCTTCCATGCCGCCAACCGGCGCGCGTCGTCCGCGTCATTCTTGAGCGGCGTAATCTGGGAAATCGTATACGTCTTTCCCTCAAACGGAATCTGTGCCGAGGCTAAAAGCTTTTCATATGCCGTCGCCAACTCATTTTCCTTCTGAAGATCCGGTATGATTTCCGGTGAAAATGTCTTTAAAGCCATCTCGGCATTGACATACATCAAATCGCCATACTCCTTTGTGAAGTCAGGCCGGAACTTACTTTCTAACATCGCCTTCGTCCAGGCCTGCAAATACTCGGAAAGCACCGGGGTTGTCGCATCCCAGAACTTCATCTCCCCGTCATAAAACGCATCCCGCGTGTCAATCGAATGACGCACGTTCGCCAGCGTTCCCAGCGTATTGACATGCTTTTCAAGTTCCTCCTTCTCCAAAAAAATCTTCTTGGCTTCCTCATAGCTTACGGCCGCCATAAGCCGTTCTGTCAACGAGGTAATCTGCGCCTTCAACGCTTCCACGTCCGGACGCTCGTAAGGCATTTCTGAAAATTTCATCTTCTTTTTCTCCTTTTTTCATTTTACGTTTTACCGCCGCCCACAGTCCTAATCCCTTGCCGCTTTTCACGGATAACCGCAAAACCCGCCATAAAACCGTGCACCGCAGTAACTTATCATCCATCTTAGCACATTCCGTGCAGACAGTAAAGGGATTATCGGTTCAAATAGCCTTTCAATCGCTCCCATTCCGTCGTGAGCACAAGCTCCTTTGGAAACTTACAATACTCCAGGATTTCCTGCACGTAGCAGAAGTTCCCCGCGTCCACGTCCACGTGCGCGTCACTTCCCGTCGTCACCGGCACTTCGTATTGACGGCACAAATCCAGCATCGTCAGCATATTTTCCCTGGCTCCCACGCGGAAACTCTGCGGCCGCAGCGAAGAATTATTCAACTCCAAAAGCGTGTGCGTCTCCTTTGCCGCCTTTACCAGCCGTTCATAATCAATCGGAAACCGCCCGTCGTCCGGATGTCCGATAATGTTTACGTATGGATGCTTCATCACCTCCAAATAGGCACTCATCACTTCTTCCGGCGTATGTTCTTCTCCAAAGCAAGGTACGTGTATGCTCGCCACCACGATGTCCAAATCTTTCAAAACATGCTCCGGCAAGTCTAGCTCGCCTTGTGGGTTCATGATATTGGCCTCAGTGCCAAACAACATCTTCACACCGTTCATCTCGCGCGGAATCACGTCCAGATTCATAAAATAATACAACCCGCAGCTTGACGGCATCTTCGGCGCGTGCTCGGTAATCGCCAAAGCCGTCATTCCCCTTTCCTTTGCTGCCGCCGCCATTTCCCGGATCGTGCTGTAGGCATGGCCGCTGGCCAACGTATGGCTGTGCGTATCTGCGATAATCTTCATTGCATTCTTCCCTTCTTTCATAAATAAATAATAAAATTCCCACGGCAGTCCCACACGCTTTATTTTTACCGTTGCCGCAGAAATCTGTCACGCCTTCTTATCTTACTACAATTTTCCAAATTTCGCAAAGAGATTTGCCCGGAATCAAACAATAGCAAAAGATTTATATTTTTTCATGCTTTGACAAATAATAAAGACTACAGCATACATTCATATGACAAAAGGAGGTAACTATCATGCTGACACCGGAAGAAAACAAAAAAGTGATTGATGACTATGATTACCTGGCAAATGCCGCCTCGGCGGGTGATTGCACGGGGCTGATTCCCTCACTTCCGACTTCGGAAACGGAATTGGAGTCCTATCAGGACGTTTACCAGTATCATCCGTCCTACTCACAAGTGTGGCACGCCGCAAACGGCAAAAAGTCTCACAAGGATTCTGTAAACGACACGAGAAAAGACGGTTAAATTCGATTTTACAAAATTTTGCAAAATTTTTCGACAAAAAATTCGATTTTCCATTGTCCTCGTATTTATTAAATGTTATACTGTAAAAAGTTGTAAAAGATAGAAAGCGAGGATTCTCTATTATGAAATGTCCGATTTGCGGAAAAGAAGTAACATTAGAAAACAAACAAGTTGGCGTAGCAGAAAATGGCGAACCCATCTTGAATCGATATGCCATCTGCCGTGACTGTAAAAAGCAGTGGAACCTAGACAAGCAACGGGCGAAAAAAGCCGCCGCCAAGACAAAGGACGCGGATGGCGGACAGCCGAAGAAAGCTTCTTCAAAGCCCGCAGCCCAAAAGCCGCAACCGGACAAGAACCCTATGGCAAAACCACACGGTGACAAAGCTTCTGCGGCAAAGCCTGTCGCAAAAAAACTGCAAAGTGCCGGTGACAAGGCTCCGGCTTCAAAAGCGGCCGTAAAGACTCCGACCAACGCATCTTCGGACGCAAAGGTCCCGGTTGGCAAAGCCCCGGCAGCGAAAGCCGCCACTTCAAAGTCGCCGGCCGACAAAGCTCAGCCGGCTGAAAAACCGGCAGGCAGCTCACAGGCCAACAAGGCGGTAGCCGCCTCGCAGAGCACGACTTCCGCGAAAAAGAGCGGCGAACCCGTGACCAGGCCGATTCCACAGCGGAAGGTTCACGAAGCCATGCTTGCCGAGGAGACCGAAAGCGTAAAGAGCTCTCCGCAAAAAACTTCGGATGCCCCGGCAAAGAAGACACCCGCAAGGAAGCCGATTCAAAAGGATTCTGATTCCGAAGTGAAACGGGTTCGGAAAACAAGTTCCACCTCTGAAGCAAGACGTACACGGAAAGCAGATGCTGACGCAAAGAGAAAGCCCGCGAGAAAAACCATTGACTTTGATGAAGCCGCGGAATCCAAGAAAAAAGCGGCCGATCCTCAAACCTATGGCAACATTCCGCCGGAAAAGGTGAGAGCCAAACGTGCACTCGCGGTGAAAAAGGGCTATGAGGACATGCTTGCCTCCGACCCCAAGTCGGCAGCCGCGAAAAAACGGGCGGAAGCCGCAAAGCAAGCAGAAAAGAAAGCCAAGGAAAGCGCGAAAAAGGGACGGCACGATGAAGATTATGAGGACGAATCCTTTGACGACCTTCCAAGGTTCCGTGTCTTACGCATCATTTTGGGCATTCTTTCCCTTGCCGCCGGTGTCTATTTCGGCTATACCGGGTTCCAGACAAGCGTGCTTCCTTATTACGTGCTTGCCGGATGCATGGGTGTCTCCGGGCTTTTGCTGCTCATACTGCAGATGAGTAACACCTTGTTTACTTACCTGATTCCGATGATGCTCTATACGGCAGGCGGAGTATTTGCCTTTTTAGAGCGCGATGACGACCCGGTGCTTTTATACACTTCCATCGTAAGTGTCGTACTCGGTGTCATTTTCATGATTCTTGCCTTTTCTTCCAGAAGGGACGAGGACTACGACGACTACGAGGAAGAGGAAGACGACGAGGATGACGGCGACGACTGGGATTATTAATTGTATAAAATTCGGGGCTGATGAGATTCATCCGCCCCGAATCTATTCTCTACATTAGGAACAGTTCCTTACCTTCACGATTTGCGTCTGCGGCTCCAGTCCTTCCGCCGAGACGGTCACCTTGATTTCACCCGGCTCGTATCCGGCGCGAACCACCGCCAATGCCTTTCCATAGTACGTCGTGTGCGTGTCCGAATAGAAATTCTCACTCATGTTCGGCCTTGCCGAGCCAAGTGCCTGCAGCGTCCCCGCGCCCTCGACCTTGACCGTCACCTTGCAGTCCGCGGAGGACTTGGTGATTCCATTCTCACCGGCCAAATCAATGTTTAGATAACATAAATCTTGTCCGTTTGCCCGCAGCTCGCTCTTTTCCGGCATCAGTTTCACTGTAGTCTTCCCCGTCGCCGTGCGCATCTCGCTCCTTGACACTTCCGCTCCCGACGCGTCATAGGCAATCGCCTCGATTCTGCCGGGCTGGTATGCCACGCCCTTGAAAAACGCCTTGCAATCCTTGACTTTCTTCTTGCCATAGGACTTTTCATTGACCTTCAGTTCCACCTTGTCGGCATCCGAGTAAACCACGACCTTCGTTTTCTTTCCCTCGCATCCGGCCCAGGACCAGCTTGCCACGGTGTCCGTGTCCCTCCACATGGAGATGGACGCCTTGTCGCCGGAATGCGTCAC
>CATLEQ010000163.1 GCA_949915905.1 uncultured Lachnospiraceae bacterium
AATGATTTTTTGCGTTTACCATAAGCGGCTTGCCGGGATAATTGGAGAGCATGTGGGAGAAAATGATGATGAAGACATACGGGATTATTATGGCGGGGGGCGGCGGTACGCGGTTCTGGCCCTTGTCGCGGCAGGAGGAGCCGAAGCAACTGTTGAATTTGAGCGGGAAGGATTTGATGATTAACGAGACGATTGACCGTGTTTGCACCGTGGTGGCGCAGGAGGACATTTTCATCGTGACGAATCAGACCCAGGTGCCGAAGATAAAGGCCGCGACGGCGGGGCGCATTGCGGATGACCATATTCTTTCAGAGCCGTCCGCGCGTAATACGGCGGCATGTATCGGGTATGCCGCTTTTGAAATTTTGAAAAAATACGGGGACGGGATCATGTGTATTTTTCCGTCCGACCATTTTATTAAGAATCAGGCGGAGTTCACCCGCGTGCTTCGCATGGCGGCGCAGACGGCGCAGACGGAGGACATGTTGGTCACGCTGGGGATTACCCCCACGTATCCGGCCACGGGGTATGGTTACATTAAGTTTGACAAACAAGATCCCGGGCTGGCGAAGTTTGTGCTGGAGTTTCGTGAGAAACCGGATTTAGAGACGGCGAAACGTTATGTGGAGAGTGAGGAGTACGCCTGGAACAGCGGGATGTTCATCTGGAAGGCATCTACGATTTTAAAACAGTTCCAGAGCTTGCTGCCTGAGGTTTATGAGTGTCTGGAAAAGATTGCCGGCGCGATGAACACGCCGGGGGAACGGGACGTGATAGAGCAGGTATACCCGACGATTCCAAGCATTTCGGTTGACTATGGCATTATGGAGAAATGCAGCGACGTGCGGGTGATTTTGGCGGAGTTTGGCTGGGATGACGTTGGCAGTTGGGATAATCTGAGTGTTTTGTATGATGCGGATGAAAATGGAAACGTAATTGTCGGAAACCAGGTTAACATAGACACGAAAAATTGTATTTCTTATGGAAAAAAACGGCTGATTACCACGGTGGGCGTGGAAAATTTAATTATCGTGGAGACCGAGGACGCGATACTGGTCTGTGACAAGGCGCGCTCGCAGGACGTGCGGCAGGTGGTCGAGGAATTGAAACGGCAGGGTCGCGGAGAATATTTGTAATGACGGAGATGGTGGATTAGGCGTGAAGGAACTTCGAGAAACTATAAAGGGTGCATTTGCACGTAAATGCCTGAAAGACAGGCGTTAAGTGCTCATGGTAAGGAGGTGCGTCATGGATTTTGTGGAATACAAGTGCCCTTGTTGTGGTGCGGCGTTGAAGTTTTCGTCGGGGGCGCAAAAGTTAAAATGTGACAGTTGTGGAAACAAATACGACCTGGAGGCACTTGAGGCGTGGAGGGAGGCGGAAAAAGACGCGCCCGAGTCAGAGCTTCACTGGGAATACCAAAAGGAAGCCCAGTGTGCGAAGCGGACGGAGGAGGGGAAGTATATTTGTCCCTCTTGTGCGGCGGAAATCGAGGTGGACGAGGATACCGTCAGTACAAGGTGCCCGTATTGCGACAACGTGGTAGTCATCAAGGCGACGGCATCGGGGGAGTTTGAGCCGGATTTCATGATTCCGTTTCAGGTCGAGGCAGGGGACGCGAGGCAAAGGCTGGAAAGCTTTTGCAAGGGAAAGCGGCTGTTGCCCCGGGATTTTAAAAACAGAAGTTATCTGAAAAATTTAAAGGGGTATTATGTGCCATATTGGTTGTTTGACTGTGACGCGCGGGCGGACATGAGCTTCCGGACGACACGCACGCGCGCTTGGAGTGATTCGGAATACGACTATGTGGAGACCTCGTACTACCTCGTGCATCGGTGCGGGGAAATGTCCTTTTACCATGTGCCGGTCGATGGCAGCACTCAGATGGAGGATGCCACGACAGAGTCCATCGAGCCGTTTGACTATGGCGGACTAAAAGCATTTAATCCGGCCTATCTGGCGGGATACGAGACGGATAAATATGACGTGGAGGCCGAAAAAGCCGAGGCCAGGGCAAAAGAACGGCTTTACAACACGGCCGAGGCCGCGCTTCGAAGCACGGTCGTAGGTTACGAGAGCGTGGTGGCAAAACGCCGCCAGATGGATGCAAAAAGCGGAAAAATCAGTTATGCATTGTTCCCGGTATGGCTTTTCGAGACGATTTACAACAAGAAAAAATACCAGTTTGCCATTAACGGTCAGACCGGCAAGATGGTAGGAGAGCTGCCGGTGGACAAAGGTGCATATTGGAAGTATCTTTGCGGTTTCACGGCTTTGGGGACGGCGGTGTGCTCCCTGATTGGAATTTTGTTGTTTGGGGGTGTGCTGTGATGGAGAGAATGGAATGGCGCAGAAGCCTTTTGTATGCGGCAAGGCCGGTTGTGTTGGGCGGATTGATTGCACTTGTGCTGTGCCTTACAGTAAATTTCCAAGGCCTTGCGGCGGAACCGGCGACGTTGGAAAGCGTGGGGGAACTTGCGGTACCGGAAGGCGTGGAGGATCCGGCGTTGGAAGATACGGGGGAGAGTTTTCTTCTTAAACCGGCGGAAGGGCAAACGTGGGTGATTGACCAGGCGGGGCTTCTTACATCGGAGGAGGAAAATCTCCTGAATGAAAAATGCCGCCAGCTTTATGATACATATGGAGTACTCGTCACCATCGTGACGGTGGATGATTTTGGCGGCGGAGATATTTTAGAGTGGCAGAAGCGGGTGTTCATGGAGAATCCATTTGGCGTGAAGGCAAAAGACGGGGTCATGTTGGCAATCAGTATGTCGGAACGTGACTGGGGAATCCAGACTTTCGGTAACGGACAGAGGGCGTTCAACACCTATGGTCGGGAGCGGATTGGCGAAATTGTCGTGGAGAGCCTTTCTGAGGGCGAGTACTATGAGGCGTTTGATGATTTTGCAGAATTGAGCGGGAAATTTTTGAAGGCGGCAGAAAAAGGAAAGCCTTACTCTTCGGAACATCCGTACCGCGCGAGCGCGCCGATTTGGTTAATCATAGGCATATCATTCGGATTGTCGTTGGCCGTGTCCCTGATTATCGTGACGGGATGGAAGAAAAGCATGAACACGCAGGTAAGGAAAAACGAGGCGGGACAGTATTTGAAACAAGGGAGTTTTCATTTGACAAGGTCATCGGATGTTTTTCTGTACCACACGGTGAGCCGGAGCCAGAGGCCGAAGCAGGATAGTAGCAATAGTAGCGGCGGTTCGGGCATGCACTCCACAAGCTCGGGAACAAGCGGAAAGTTTTGACTGCGAGAGCGCATGCGCGCGGAGCAATCCGTAATCAAAAAATAATGTAGGAAAGGAAAGGGTGAAAATCCATGGGACTTATCAAGGCGGCGTTTAGCGCAGTGGGAAGTACGCTGGCAGATCAGTGGAAGGAGTATTTTTGTTGTGACGCATTGGACGGGGACGTGCTGGTGGCACGGGGAGAAAAACGGATTAACGGCCGTTCGTCCAACACGAGGGGAAATGACAACGTCATTACGGACGGTTCCCACATCGCGGTGGCGGACGGGCAGTGCATGATGATTGTGGAAAACGGAAAAATACTTGACGTTTGTGCCGAGGCAGGAGCGTACACGTACCAGACGGGGAGCAGTCCGTCCATATTCGGCGGAAAATTGAAGGACGGCCTGAAAGGGATTGCGAAAGAGGCATGGGATCGTTTTGAGTTTGGCGGCGGCGCGGGCCGGGATCAGCGCATTTATTACTTTAATACAAAGGAAATTCCAGGAAACAAATACGGGACGCCCAATCCGGTACCGTTTCGCGTGATTGATAGGAACATCGGTCTGGACGTGGACATTGCCATCCGTTGCAATGGGGAATATTCGTACCGTATCGTGAACCCGATGCTGTTTTACACGAATGTCTGCGGAAATATAAGCGGCGTATATACGAGGGGGCAAATTGACTCCATGCTAAAATCCGAGCTTCTGACCGCCTTGCAGCCGGCATTTGCCAGAATTTCCGAGATGGGAATCCGTTATAGTGCCCTGCCGGGACACACGGTGGAGATTGCGGACGCGTTGAATGAGATTTTGTCCAAGAAATGGCTAGAGACAAGGGGGATTCAAGTATTTTCCTTTGGCGTGAACAGCGTGACGGCTTCCAAGGAAGACGAGGACATGATCAAGCAGATGCAAAAAGCGGCGGTTTTGCGCGACCCGAACATGGCGGCGGCCAATTTGGTCGGAGCGCAGGCGGATGCCATGCGCATGGCGGCATCCAACACGAGCGGTGCGATGACCGGATTTATGGGAATGGGCATGGCGCAGCAGGCCGGCGGCGCGAATCCGCAGAATCTTTACGCGATGGGGGCGGCGCAAAACCAGCAGGCGTACGGCGGGCAACAAGGCCAGGCGGGGTACGGTCAGCCGCAGGGTCAGCAAATGTACGGCGCGCAGGGAGCACAAGGGCAGCAGGCGATAGGCAACATGTGGACTTGCAGCTGCGGCGCGCAAAACAGCGGGAAATTCTGCTCCGAATGCGGGCAGCCGAGACCGGCGCAGGAATGGACATGTACATGCGGCGCGGTAAATAAAGGAAAATTCTGCTCGGAATGTGGGGCAAAGAGGCCATAGACAGTAAAAAGACGAGGTATCGGGAAAAGGTGTTTGTTTCCCGATACCCCAATATTTGAGTAATGAGTGCTGCAGAACGTAGAACTACTGCGATTGTGTCACACCTTTCTGTTATAAATCTGTTTCACGTCTTCCCGTCCCCGCCAGCAAAACGCTTTCTATCAAACAAATGGGAGCCAGGCCGAATTGTGTGTACAAGATACTGGCTACCGGAGTCATGATCATATGGACGGTGGGATAGAGCATTCCGGAAATGGTATAGCCTTTCTGGGCGAATCCTTCGGGTATGAGATTCGGGTAAAGACTTTCATACGCCAGACCATATATGGAGCCAATGCTGCTGCCAATGAGGGAAAAGAACAAATATAGCGGCAGATTGAAGGAATGATTTAGTAAATAGAAGCCAAAAAGCAAAAAAAGCGCACTGTTAAAATAATCCAGTCCGACAATCACCGGCTTGCGCCGAAAATTGTCCAGATAGGGCGAAATTAATATCGGAAGGACAATGCGTGGCAACGAGGAGACGGCGGTAAAAAGAGCCGAGAGCAAGGTGCTCCCGGTCGTGTCAAACACCACGAAACCGAGGGCGAAGCCGATGGCCACATCGCCGATGGCACTGATGAAGGTGCCAAGGGTGATGATGGTAAAGTTTTTACTCCATAATGTCTTTTCCATATGAATGATTCTCCTTGCGTCACTTCGTCAGTACTTCGATTCCGTCCTCTCTTACAAGTACCATGTATTCAATCTGTGCGGAAAGCCCGTCGTCAATGGTATAGGCCGTCCAATCGTTAAACTCGTCAATGTAAAAATCAGGACTACCCTCGTTAATCATCGGCTCAATGGTAAACATCATGCCGGGTACGAGCAGCATCTCGGTTCCTTTCGGGGTGACATAGCTGACAAACGGTTCTTCGTGAAACTCCAGGCCGACCCCGTGCCCGCCGATGTCCTCCACGACGGAATATCCATGCGCCTTTGCGTGGGAATTAATGGCATCCGCGATATCGCCCAAGTGTCCCCAGGGCTTGGCGGCGGCCAGTCCCAGTTCCACGCATTCCCCGGTCACGCGCACCAGACGCTTGGCCCGCTCGGAAATCTTGCCGAGTGTGAACATGCGGGAGGCATCCGAGTAATATCCGTCCAGAATCGTGGAAACGTCCACGTTGACGATATCCCCTTCCTTTAAAATGATGTCCTTGTCGGGAATGCCGTGGCAGATTTCATTGTTGATGGAAGTGCACACGCTCTTGGGGAATCCCTCATAATTGAGCGGGGCCGGAATCCCACCATGCTTCGTGGTAACGTTATAAACAATCTGGTCAATCTCCTCGGTACTCATCCCGATATGGATTTTTTCCGCCACCGAATCCAAAACCAACGTGTTAAGTGCCGCACTCTCTTTTATTTTTTCAATCTGGTAAGGAGTCTTTAAAAGCTTGCGCTTCGGCACGATTTCTCCCCGGTCCGCATGAATCCGCATTCTTTCCTCAATTGCCATGTGGCATTTTTTGTACTTCTTGCCGCTGCCACACCAGCACGGTGCATTTCTTTCCATTTCCTTTACCTCTTCTACAATTTTCTTATATATGTTGAACATGATAGCATTGCCTCTCTTTATATAGTGAACGACAAATTATTTTGTCGTTCACTATAGTTCATGAATAAACAGCCCGCTCCGAAGCTTGGGCTCAAACCAGGTGGACTTCGGCGGCATCAGCCTTCCTTCGTCCGCCACGGCCAGCAGTTCCTCCATGGAAGTCGGGTACATGGAGAACGCGATTTTGCCGGGCGAGGCGTCGGCAATCTGCATCAGCGCATCCGCACCTTGGATTCCGCCGATGAAAGAAATGCGGGAATCCGTTTTCGGGTCGTGAATGTCAAACAACGGTTCCAAAACATGGCCTTGTAAAATGGAAACGTCCAAGTCCTGAACCGGATCGCCGCAAAAAAGGCGGGGTCTGGCTCGCAGACGGTACCAGGTCTTATCCAGGTACATGGCGACCTCCCCCTTTTTTCGTGTCAGTCCCGAAACGTCCTGCCGTGCCAAAAAGCCTTTTCGCGAGGAGGCGTTTTCCTGCTTTACGCAAACCTCTTTAAGCGGCTCCACATAAAAAGCTTCGGCAAGCTTCTCTAAAAGAACCCGGGGCGGATAGCGGTCAGCCCCTGACACGATGCGGTTGTAGGGAAAAATCCGAAGCTCGTCTGCCGAAAACAGAACCGATAAAAAGGAATTAAATTCTTCCGTACCATCGTAGTCAGGATGCGACTTTCTACGCCGGAGACCCACTTTGACGGCGGAAGCCGCGCGGTGATGGCCATCCGCGATATAAAGTGCATTCATTTCTCCGATAAATTGAGTGATTCGGACAATGCAGGCCTCTTCTGCAATTTTCCACACCTGGTGCTTGACGCCGTCCTCGCTCGTAAAATCATAAAGCGGTGGCCGTTGCTTTTGTGCCGCAATGAATTCGCTCAACTGTGCATGAGGACGATACGCCAGAAAAATCGGTCCGGTCTGGGCATTTAACGTGTCAATATGGCAAATCCGGTCGAGTTCCTTTTCGGGCAACGTATTCTCGTGCCGTTTTATGGTGCCGTCCAGGTAATCGTCAATCGAGGCACAGCCGACCAGACCGTTCTGTGTGCGCCCTTGCATGGTCAGTGCATAAATGTAATAGCAGGGCTTATCCTCTCGAAGGAAAAATCCGTTCGAAAGCATTTCTTCCAGGGTGGTTTTTGCTTTTTCATAAACGGGCGGACTATACATGTCGATTTCATCGGGAAACTGCGTTTCCGCCCGGTCAATTCGTAAGAAAGAAAGCGGCTTTCCCTTAACGGCAGCCTTGGCTCCGGCGCGGTCGTACACGTCATAGGGAAGCGCCGCGATGGAGTCGGCGTATGCTTTCGCCGGACGGATTGCACAAAACGGACGCAGGATCGCCATGGTAAAACCTCCTTTTGCCTGATTGGTATTTGTAGTCGCAAGCCGCGCGATAAATCACGCCGCCTTACACACATTATATGTCTAAAAATGAACAACGTATATAGTGTAGCACAATTTTAGAAAAATTGCTACAATTGTTTTGAATTCTGAAAGTTACTATTGCGGCCGTAGGCCGTGATTTGTAATAGGTTGACGCTTTCCGTCTGCCGGTG
>CATLEQ010000164.1 GCA_949915905.1 uncultured Lachnospiraceae bacterium
GGCAAGGTACACATCTACCACGGAACCAAGGACGAGGATGTCGCGATGGAATATTCCGAGCGGGCGGCGGAGACGTTTGAAAATGCCACGCTCACGAAGGTGGACGGAATGAGCCACAACTTCTTTGATGAAATCGTGGAAGAACTTTGCGATGAAATCAAAACGGATGCTCAAGAACGGGGCAAAAGCAACTGTCAGTGACTGTTTCGATACTGGATTGGAGTCATTCCGGTTTTGCGCTTAAATAGGTTTGTGAAGTTATTTTTATCATAAATTCCTACTTCATGCGCAATTTTGATTGCGGGAAGGGCGGTGTTTGAAAGCAGGAATTTCGCTTTATTTATGCGTAGCGTAATCAAATAATCATTTGGTGAAAACCCTGTATATTTTTTGAATTCCCTTGAAAGGTAATATTTTGATACATTGGCAAAGTCAGATAGAAAATCAAGGGTAAGCGGCCGGGTAAAATTACGTTCCATATATTTGATGAGATATCGAATGTTTTCCGGCATGACAGAATCTTTTACGGCTTCCATGGCCTTCGTTTTCAGAAGATGATTTAACAAGCCGTCAATGCAGCTTGATGCCAGCCAGTCACGATTGAGAATTGGCTGACTATATAGCCCTAGCAGAGTTTCCAGATGTTCCTGGACAATTCCGGTCAGCGGCTCGTGGAAAACGGGGGAAGTATATTGCATGAACTGGCCGTGGTGATAAGGTAGCAATGGTCCGCCTATGTGCAGGACGGCAATATCCCACACATCAGAAATTGCTTCATAATAATGATAGTTATTGCAATTGATATAAAATCCGTCTCCCTTGGAAAGATTGTATTCTTTCTCCGCGTATCTCAAAATTCCGGTTCCGAAGTAGGTATATGCGATTATAAAAGAATTAAAATTCCATCGTTCCGTATAGGAATGTTTTTGATAATAGAATCGATCAAAGTCTTCCATAAAATATAGATGCGCCATTGCAAAATCCGAAACGGGAGGCTTGGGAAAGGCGTCGACACTTCCAGATATAGAAAAATTGGCATTTGTAATGGCCTTTACGTTATACCCTCGTTCCATCGCATTTTCATATGATATCTTCCTTGAAGTCAACTTTTTTTCAGTTTTTGATTTTTCAAAATGAATTCCCTCAAACATAAAAACTCCTCCCAGATAAAGCATAATTGTTTTTTATAGAACTAATTGGATAAACATATTGTATACCAGGCCGAACAAAAAAGCAAGATTATATGATAGATGGGCAAAATAAACGGCTTTAAACCGTATTCAAATTTGGTATGATAAGCATACGCAGATTGTAGTTTAACCTCATCAGCGAAGTACAAACTTTCACTGAAATGCCGCGAAGCGGCAATGAGGTTATGAGCAAGTAGCAAAGCAGATTGCAAATATCCGCTTGACTGATTACGGAGGAAGAAATGATGGAAAAAGGGAAGAAAACACGCAAGAACCGCGAAGGATGGCTGACAACAAAAAAAGAAAGGTTTCATTATTACATTGGCGATTTGGGCAGGACACTGGAAGGATATATTGTCACGGCATTTATGACTTTATTTTTACTTTTTCAGGGTGTAGATCTTTTGTCGTTATCCGCAGCCGTTTTAGTTGTAAAAGTAATTGATGCGTTGGACGATGTGATTTTTGGATTCCTGATTGATAAAATCAACATTAAAAACAGCAAGTTGTTGGGGAAAATGGCAGGAGAAGGAAAATACCTTCCATGGTATCGGGCAACCTTTTTTCTGTTCCCGATTTTTACCGCCTTGTTTTTCTTGATGCCGCAGCAGGTGCCGAACAGTGTAAAGATTATCTGGTTTATGGTTACATACCTTTTATATGATTTCTCTTATACCTTGGTCGAAGTTCCGATGAACTCCATGATTGTTTCATTGACCGACAACGTGGAGGAACGTAACAGCATCCTTCAGACAAAGGGCATTATATCGGGAATTGCAACTGTATTGGCGGGAATCATATGGATGTTTCTGATTAGTGAGCACGTAGGATTTTCCATGCGCTCCGTGGCGATTGTTTCTTCTGTTATTTTCTTCTTTATGATGCTTCCGCTTACGTCAAAGGTGAAGGAACATAATGCGGAATTGAAAAATACGGAGAATGAAGAAGCAGTAGAGCATTATTCGCTGAAAGACATGCTTTTATGTATAAGGACCAATAAGTATATGGCGGTGATTTTGCTTTCTACATTTATTTTAGGGGCGCTGGCAACTGGAAGTTCCCTTGGGACATATGCGTCGTACTATTTATATGGGGATTCCATGATTTTGGTAATACCGATTGCGATTGCATTTATTCCACAATTGATAGCCCAGTTAAATACGGAACGGCTATGTAGAAAATTCGGGAAAAAGAGAGTATATATGGTATGCGGTATCATCGGCGGGGTGATTTATGGAAGTATCTTTTTTGCCGGATATCATAATTTTGTGCTGATTACGATTCTTTTGGTCCTTCAGGCGGTACCGGGAAATATTGCGAATATTGCAAAAACATTTTTCACGCCGGATACCATTGAATATACGAGATATAAAACCGGCAAAGACTGTTCCGGAATCTTCTTTTCATTAAATGCATTTATTACCAAACTTACGACAAGCATCGCCTCATCCCTGGGGATTTTCATCCTTGGTCTTTCTGAATGGATCGCGGTTGAGGCGGACAGTTTCGAGGAGCTGGCCCGTTTAAATATCGTTCAGCCGCAGAGTGCGTTAAACGTGCTTTGGATTGTATACATGGCAATCCCGGCAATCGGAACACTGCTTGCCATTTTGGTCATGGCATTTTATGGCTTGAAGGATGAAGATGCGGCATGGATGGCAAAATGTAATGCCGGTGAAATTACAAGAGAAGAATGCGAGGCGCGGTTGAGTAAAAAGTATTAATGGAATGATGACTAAGAACATAGGAAGGAACAAAGGATGTTGGAAAGAGATCAATATAAATATCTGGATACCTCAAGTCTGAAGGAGACGGAAGGAATTGATAATAGGGCAACAGAAACCTATATAAGGAAAGAATTGCAGAAAAGATTTCTGGAAGAAAAATTTTGTTCGGTGACAGTTTCCCGAAATGACACCGGAAGATATCAGGCGAAGGCATCTTTGATTGAAAAGGCATTTGGAGCAGGAAAGCGTATAGAAGGCCTGCCTGTTTATTATGAAGTGGAGATTCGTCACAGTACCGGAAAATATATGGAAGAATTAATTGTTTGGAGTCCGGTTGCATGGAATGATCGTTTTGCGGGAACCGCGGGAGGAGGGACGGGAATTGGCGGCCGCTCTTATCTGACGAGACCGGATAATACGACAAGAGGCTGGACGGTTCCGTATGCGGTTATGAATGGTTTTACCGCGGCGACCATGTGGGCGGGAAACAGCGAGGGCACGAAGGATTATGTCATTGACTCGAAAACCGGAGAGTTTTGCAGGGAACTTTATGAAAACTGGAGAATACGCAGTACGCATAACATGACTGTTTTTGGCAAAGCGGTTGCCGAAATTCTGCATGATCGTCCGGTAAAATATGCATATATGAGCGGTGGGTCCGGAGGAGGGCGCCAGTCTCTGATGGAAATGCAGAATTATCCCAATGATTATGATGGAATATGGGCTTCTTGCCCTGCCATTAACTGGAATAATTTTATCCTGGCGGGATTTTGGCCCATCGTCGTGATGAATGAACATCAGCATTTCCTTACGGCAAAGAAAAATGAATTTTTTATTTCTCAATTACAAGAGAGCGTCGGGGGTGCAGATACTTTTTATACGCTCACCAAGCCGGTTGCATTTGATGCAAGAGTGTGTATCGGAATGGAATCCGGCGGCGGAGCCATTACGAAGAAAGACGCCCTGGTCATGAATGAAATATGGAGAGGACCTCATAAATCGGATGGGACGCCGCTGTGGTATGGTTATTATCCCGGCACAAAGAACTGGTTAAAAATGATTCCAATCGGTGCTTATTACTATCCGTTGTTTGGCGGAAAGAAAGTAAAACCGTTTATCCTCGGGACATATCATGCGAGATGGATTACCGGCGAACCAAAGGGAACATATGACAATATGAATCAAAAGCAATTTGAAGAGTTGTTTGAGGAAGGTGCTCGGAAATTTGGTGATACAAATGGCGACAACCCCGCGGTGGACGAGTTTGTCAACCATGGGGGAAAGCTTTTGCTCGATCATGGAATGGATGATCCCCTCATTCCGACGGAAGGGACGATTGATTATTACAAAAAGCTGTGCAGCCATTTTGGAAGCCGGGAAAAAGTGAATGAATTCTGCAAAATGTATATCACGCCGGGAGATAACCATGGAAACTGCTGGGGAAACGGACCAGGAATCACCGTGAGCGCAGGAATGAAGGCCCTGATGGACTGGGTAGAAACGGGGATTGAACCGGGTGCGCTGCGCAAAGTTCGCGTGGACAAGAAGACGGGCATGCTTCTTGCGGAAGGAATGGCAGAGCCCTATAAAGGAGACGAAAATTAGATGGATGTCAAAAAAATAGGCGAGACAATGCAAGAATATGTAAACAATCAGGAAATGGCGGGCGGAGCATTATTTGTCCGCCAAGGTGAGAACATTTTATACCGTGAAAAATGGGGAGCGGTGCAGTTTGACAGCATCTATCGAATGATGTCCATGACAAAATGTATCACGGCGGCAGCGGTTATGATTTGCATAGAGCGTGGTCTGATTGGATTGGACGAGTCCCTTTCCACCTATATTCCTGAATTTAAAGAAATGAAGGTCATGGATGATAAACGCTATGTCTTCGAACCGAAAAAACTGAAAAAAATTCCGATGATGCTTTTGACTTTCCGTATGGACAGAGTAAAGAATAAGCCTGCAAAAAGGGAGATGACGATTCGTGACTTGTTGTCACATTCTTCCGGATTGCAGCAGGGGCTGGTCGGGCTTCTTGCCATGATAAAAGAAAAAGAACAGTATAAAACCTTGAGGGATTTTGTATTGCATTACACGAAACACAGTCTGGACTTTGAGCCGGGAACAGGTACCGGATACTCTCCGCTTGCCGGATTCGATATTCTGGGATATGTGGTGTCATTGGTTTCAGGAATGGAGTTTGATGAATTTATTCAAAAAGAGATTTGCATGCCTCTTCATATGAAAGATACCACCTTTTTCTTGTCAAAAGAGCAGAAAAAACGATTGGTCGACATCTATAAAAGGAAAAAGAACCGACTTTTGAAAGTGACGGGAACCAAGGATGACATGGCAGGTTTCATGCATCAAAAGGAAATTTGTTTCGAACACGGCAGCGGAGGGCTTTACTCTACATTGGATGATTATGCGAACTTTGGAGAGATGCTTCTATGCAAGGGGAATTTCAGGGGAACGCAAATTTTAAAGCCGGAAACAGTGGAACTTATGCATACAGAAGCACCAAAACGGCATTTAGAACCAGAACCGGGATTGGTCTGGGGACTTGGAATGAAGATTCGGCAGAATCCAAAGAAAGCGAATCTCCCGGTGGCGGAAGGAACTTATGGCTGGAGCGGGGCATTTGGAACACACTTTTTTATCAGTCCCAAGGATAATCTGGAAGCGGTTTTTATGATGAACCGCTCCGACATTGGAGGATCCGGTTCTTATATCAGTGCAAAAGTAGAGGAATTGATTTTTGAAATTTGGGGAGGGAATGTCAGAGAGGATTAACATATTTTGATTTTGTCATTCCCAAAAACATATAAAAGAAGAGGAGAAGTGAAAACATGAAGAAAGAAGAAAGAAAACTGGGAATCGGAGAAAACAAGCTGGGATTCAATCAAAAGATAGGTGTTTTATTCTGTGCCATGGCCAGCGCGGTGGCCACGGGATATGTTCCAAATTACATAAACCTTTATTACACCGACACCGTGGGTGTGTCAATGAGCGCGGTGGCAATGATATTAATGCTCACCAAAATCACTGACGGAATCACCGATATCATAATGGGCATGATTGTTGACAGAACGCATACGAAATTAGGAAAAGCAAGACCGTGGGTGCTTGCGGGCGGAGTTGGTATTGCAATTTCCATCATGCTTCTGTTCAACTGTCCGGGCGGATTGCCGACCAGTGCTAAAATCGCGTTCTGTGCAGGGTGCTATTTCCTGGCGAACCCATTCTTTGGAACAATGGTAAGCGTTGCCTGCGGAGCCATGAACAATCTTTTGACGGCAAATTCTAAGCACCGCAGTGTGCTGGGGGTATTTTCGGCTTACGGTTCATTGGTACCGGTTCTTTTGATCGGACTTGTAGTTCCGAATATTTTGTCATCCATGAACGAGAGCCAGGCGGCTTATACAACGGCAACGCTTGTATTTGCGGTCATGGCCGTGATTGCTTCTATAATCGGAGTGCTTTGTACGAGAGAGACGGTTACTGAACGCTCAGAAGCAAATTTGACGGAAAAACAGCCGGTGCTTGAATCCTTAAGGGAACTGGTGACGAATAAATATTTTATTTATTTGGCCCTTGGAACCATTTTATATAACCTTACCGCGGCGCCGGTTGCAAATTATTATGCAAAATATGTATTTCATGATGTCGGGGTCGCGGCGTTGATCAATCTCCCCAGTATGTTTTTGATTTTTTTATTACCATTTGCGATTCCTATGATTAACAAATTTGGAAAACGTAATTGTATCGTTGCCGGAATGTTGATTGCAGCCTTTGGACATACCATGATTTTCTTTGCAAACGCGAATCTTGTGTTTTTCATGATAGGTAAAACAATTGCCAGTTTTGCAGCAATTCCATTTACCGTGGCTTTGATTCCTATGACGGGTGAAATCTGCGATTATGCACTTTATAAATCTGGTAAGGCGATGGACGGAACCATTTCGTCTGCAGCGACCATGGGCGGAAAAATAGGTATCGGATTGGCGGCTGGGATTTCGGGGGCGTTACAAGCGGCAAGCGGATATGTCAGCAGTGAAGCGGACGTCTTTGTAACCCAGCCTGACAGCGCAATCTTTATGATTCGTTTTTTGATCAGTATTTACCCGGCAGTTTTATATGCGCTTGCAGCATTTTGCTTCTTTAAGATTGACTTGGAAAAGAAGGGGATTGCAGATATCCAAAAAGAATTGAGAGAGAAAGGATTACGTTAATGATTACAGAAGCGACAAGTTTAAAGGAACTAAAAATGCATCCGGCAATGAAAGAAATCTGGCCGTATTTGATATATAACAATGCCGGTGACGGAGCCGGAAATTTGAAGGATGACAATCTGTCGTTAAGCGGCATTCAGCAAAAAAATCCAACCTGGAACGCGTCAGATATGGTTTATGGGTTGAATACCATTCTGAATTTGGCAGAGGCACGTAAACCATTTTTATATTCGGTTTATAGTGAGAAGGAAAGGGCAGAAGATTCGGAAAAAGAATGCGTAAAGCTCATGTTTTTCCCGGCAAAAGAAGGAAAAGAGGATGCTAAAACGGCAATTCTGGCAGCCGGCGGCGGTTATGGGGCCGTCTGTTCCCTGTGTGAAGCATTTCCGGTTGCCGCTAAAATGAGGGAACTGGGAATCCACGTATTTTGCCTTAATTACCGTGTGGCCGGAAAAGGCGCGCTTTTCCCGAAACCGATGGAAGACATGGCTGCCGCCTATGCCTTTTTGAAGAAGAATGAAAAAGAACTGGGAATCTGCATGAAGGATTATGCAGCAGGCGGGTTC
>CATLEQ010000165.1 GCA_949915905.1 uncultured Lachnospiraceae bacterium
CTTTTTGCAAGGCGAGACAATCATGGGATATCAGGCATGCGGGCTGAGAGGAAGCGTTTATATAGACGCTGTATCGGAAAAAGCGGGCGAAGTGCAAGAAGCCCTGGTCAATATCAGACCTGGGGACGAAGTGGTTTTTCGATATGTAAAAGATGTACGAAGGTTCGAATCATTGAGGATTGAGGCGGAAGGAAACGGACGCATAGAAATCTGGATGAATGACGAGAAAGCCGGGGAAATAAGGATAGAAAACGGTCGTCAGTTGAGTGGAACCATTGCCGCAGGAGCCGGGGAATACGAAGTAAGACTGCGGTTTTTGGAGGCGGATGGCATGAGACTTGAATGGATGGAATTTGGAGGAAAATGATGATGTGGAAAGAGGCTATGTGGCTTGGAGTAACAGAAAAGAGCAAGGGGCGCGAGTGCGACCTGACGGGGCGGTTCGCCTACTATCGTTGTGAGTTGGATTTGGCGGAAAAGGCCGGGTTGACGATGGATATCACGGCAAATTCGCGCTATCGTTTATGGATTAACGAAAAGCCGGTACTGTCCGGCCCATGCAAAGGAGACCTTCATCGTTGTTATTATGAGACGGTGGACGTGTCGGAATATTTGACGGTGGGAAAGAACGTGTTTGCGGTACAGGTTCTGTACAATCATCCGGATTTATCCGTGGCGCAGTGGGACGAGCGGGCTGCCATTTTCGGCGTGTTCACGCCTGGCGGCGGGCATCGCCTGGCGGTGGAAGGAGACATTCGAAATGAAGCGGGCAAGACGCTTGCGACCGTGACGACGGGCAAGGCAGACTGGAACGTGTATCTGGATGAAAGCTTTTATTTGAAGTCGAATCAGATTACGGAGAATCTGGGAGCGGTATGCGAGGAAATCGACTTTCGGTATAGTCCATGTGATTGGAAAAAAAGCGGTTGGGAATTGACGAAAGAGGAATGTGAAGTAAATGGTCAAAAGGAGCGTGGCCGACAAGACTGTGGTAACAAAGAGCGTGGGCAGCAGGCGGGATGGTGTGTGCCAAGGCAGCTAGAGCCCGTGGTGGCGAGCGAGTTTCGGGAATTGGTCGGCCTTTTGCCCCGTTTTCGCATGCAAGAGAGGGAAATTCCGCTCTTGTACGAGACGGAAGATGGTTTTGTGAAAGAATTGTGCAAGGGAAATGCGGCGGCAAGTGGGATTCTGGAAGAAAAGAAGATTACGGTGCCGGAGAATGAAAGCCTGGACATTATTCTGGACGCGGGCGTGATTAAAAACGGGTATCCGCGTTATGCTTTCTCGGGCGGACAGGGCAGTACCGTTTCGTTTACCTATTTTGAGAAGTTTGTGAATGAGAAGGCGGCCGCCGAGGGCAGGCCAATTCGCAGGGACGACGTGGAGAACGGAGAAATCGTTGGTTTGACGGATACTGTCACGTTAAGCGGAGAAGCGGCTGTTTATGAGCCGTTCTGGTATCGGACGTTCCGTTTTCTGCGGATTCATGTGGAGACGGCAGGAGAGGCATTAGAAATAGCAGCACCGACATTTAGAAAGATCGGGTATCCACTACAGACGACGTCGTGGGTGAAATCCTCGAAAGAATGGGTGGAAGAGGTTTGGAAGCTGAGCGTGCGTACGCTGGAAAACTGCATGATGGAAACGTACATGGATTGTCCGTATTATGAGCAAATGCAATTTTCGATGGACACCAGGCTGCAGGCGATGTTTACCTATGTGGCGAGCGGCGACGTGCGGATGGCGAAAAAGGCCTTGAAGGATTTCCATTATTCCATGCTTCCGGACGGCCTGATTCACGGAAAATATCCATCGGCGTATTGCCAGGTGATTTCGACGTTTTCTTTGCACTATATTTACATGGTGTTGGAATATTACGAGCAGACGGGTGACCTGGAGACGGTTCGCCGTTATCTGCCCGACGTGGATACCATTTTGGGTTATTATGACAGAAAGATTGGCGAGGACGGCTTGTTAGGACGAATTGGATTTTGGGAATTTGTCGACTGGCAGGAGGCATGGAAGGAAACCGGCGGTGTTCCGTCGGCCGTGCGAAAGGGTCCGTCCACGATTATCAATCTGATGTATGCTTACGCGTTGGAATGCGGCGCGAGGTTGAACGAAAAAGCGGCGCGTCACGGCATGGCCGAGGAGTACCGTGCACGGCGAAAGAAAATCGTGGATTTAGTGGAAGCATCTTGTTGGGATGGGAAAAGAGGAATGTATCGTGAAGGACCAGAGTACGTGCAATACAGTCAGCATGCGCAGGCCTGGGCGGTGTTAAATGGCATGGGGGACGAAGAGAAACAGCGCCGTGCGTTGAAGAACGCATTGCGGGAAGAGGACGTGATTCGTTGTTCCTTTTCCACGGCGTACGAGTGGTTCCGCGCGCTGGAAAAGGCCGGGGTGTATGAAGAGACGGAAGAGAACATCATGCGCTGGGCAGCATTGCCGGGACAAGGCTGCACTGCTTGTCCAGAAGAGCCGGTAAATAATAGAAGCGACTGTCATGCATGGAGCGCGTTACCGTTGTATGAATTCATCCGGGCATTTTCAGGCGTGAGGCCGACGGATGAAAGCTGGAATCATGTGCGGATTGAGCCGCATCTGGAGTATTTGCCGGATTTGGAAGGGGAAGCGGCGACCCCGAGGGGCATGGTAAGATTTTCTTATCAAAAAGCGGATGGTGCGCTAAGCGGCAAAATCATTTTGCCGGAAGGAATGAACGGCACGTTCGTGTACCTGGATGGACGGGAAGTCGCACTACATGGCGGAGAAAATCTATTGTGACTTGCAATAAAACTGTGAAAGGCGTGGGGATAAATAGAATGGACTATCAAATAAAAAATCCAATTTTGCCGGGGTTCTATCCAGACCCTTCCATTGTTCGCGTGGAAGATGATTTTTACATGGTTGCTTCAAGCTTTGCATATTTTCCGGGAATACCAATTTTCCACAGTAAAGATTTAGCCCATTGGGAACAGATTGGGCATGTGTTGGATAGGCCGGAGCAATTACCGCTGAACGCGGAAAACATGAGCTATGGAATCTGGGCACCGACAATTCGGTATTACAATGGCATGTATTATATCAGCGCGACGAATGTGGATCATGGATTTAATTTTATCGTAACCGCAAAAGATCCAGCCGGAGAGTGGTCGAATCCACATTGGATGAGAGGGGCGTATGGGATTGACCCTTCCCTTTTCGTGGATGAAAACGGAAAAACATATTTACTCACGACGGGAAATGTGGCCGATGACGTGGATGAAAACGGGAAGCCGCATTTCCTGACGGAAGATGGGACAGTGGACGTGCGGGACAACGAGATTCTTCTATATGAGATAGATTTGAATGAGATAGATTTGGAAGATTTCACTTTGAAAGGTAAAGCGACCAGTATATGGAATGGTGCCATGAAAGGTGCGTGGTCGCCGGAAAGTCCGCATCTCTATAAGAAAGACCAGTGGTATTATTTGTTGACCGCGGAGGGCGGCACGGAACATTACCATTCGGTTGTTGTTGCGAGAAGTAAATATATAGAAGGGCCTTATGAGAATTATAGGGGGAACCCGATTTTGACGCACCGGCATTTGGGAATTCGATATCCGATTGACAATGTGGGGCATGGTGATCTCGTGGAATTAAAAGACGGGAGCTGGTACATGGTGCTGCTAGGGTCAAGACCTTACGGGGGATATCACAAAAATATGGGGCGGGAAACGTTTCTGGTTCCCGTAGAATGGGAGGATGGGTGGCCAATCGTATGTCCGGGAAGCGGCAAAGTGGAATGGACATATCCTGCGCCAAACCTTCCGATATTTGAAGTGGAAGAGGAGCCGGAGCGGGATGAATTTGAAAAGGAGGACTTGGCGGATTACTGGAATTTTCTGGGCACGCCGGAAAAGAACACATGTAAGGTGGAACAAGGTTTTTTGAAAATCAAACTGTGCGCCTTTCCGATGGAAAAAAGGACGAATAACCCTCTGTTTGTAAATGTGGAGCCTACCGTGTGCTGTGCGGGTTTTCTGGGGCGGCGGCAGCGGCACATTCGTTTTACGGCGGAGACAAAACTTGTTTTCTCACCTGTGGAAAGCCAAACGGCAGGGATTATTTTGTTGCAAAATGACTTTCATTCCATACGCATGGAAATGGCCGTGGAGAATGATGTGAAAATGATTCGCGTGGTGAAGGGGTATGCTTCTCTGGAATCGAGTTTGACATACAAAGATAACATGGAGAATTTTCATAAGGAACGATGCGGAAGCATCCCATGGGAAAAGGAAGAAGCGGTTTTGGGAATCGAGGCAGAAGGACAAAAGCTTTCTATGTATGTGAAGGAAGAAGAGGAGAAGAAGTATATTGCCAGAGACGTGGACGGCGGCCTTCTCGGTTCGGAAACCTCGGGCGGTTTTCTTGGAACGTATGTCGGGATGTTCGCAAGCGGAAACGGCAAAGAATATCAGCGATATGCCGCCTTTGATTGGTTTTGTTACAAAGGGAAAGTGTAAGAATAATAGAAATGGAAGGGGGCTTGATAAGCCTCTTCTTTTTATGATCAAGTAAAGTCAACTTTAGATTTTCGTAAATTGTTCCTGAAATTTTGGGGTAAGCATATGAAAAGAACAGTTTTATTCTGTGTGATTTCATGTGATTTTTTAAAACGAGGACGATTTCCGCAAGTCTGGTATTCAAAAATGAGAAGTTATAAAGCTTTGGCTTGAAGATTACAGCCTTTCACAGATTTGGGAGAAAAACATAATTGGGGGGCAGCCATAATATGAAAAAAATTTTTGTTGTTACCGAGGGGCAGTCAGAAACTAATTTTGTAACTAAAGTAATGGCTCCATATTTTTATGGCAGATGTATTTTGATTCCAAATACAGTTATCACAAAGACAGACAGCAGACGTGGGAAAATATATAAAGGCGGAGTGGCAAATTATGAACAAATAAGAAATACATTGTCAAAGACTTTGGCGGGTGCGTCAAAAAGTAAAGATTCATATGTAACCATTATGTTTGATTTTTATCGGCTGCCAATAGATGTGCCTGGAGTCGCAGATGCAGAAAAAGGAAATGATCCATATGGAAAGGTAGAGCTTATCGAAAGGGAAATACAAAAGGCGGAAGGATATCATAAAGACTTCCTATAAGGCCAATATCGGAGTAGATGTACTTGGAAAAATAGGAGTTGACAATATTGCAAGAAAATGCCGCCATTTTTCCGAGTGGATGAAGTGTATCGAGGAGAGAATCTAAGTATGTCTAGTTTATAAAGGAATGGTGGGGGCGAGGGACAGTGTGACGTTGATTACCCGCCCCAGGCGGTTTGCCCCGGAGCGGATTCATAAATACGGCTTTGCGTTCGAGGGGAAGAAGGTATTAATCGGGTGATGCCACGGATTACTCCGTCCTCCCGGAATTTCTTTCCGCAAGCCTCAGTGCCGAAATGATTGGCACAATCAGCATTCCGCAAAAGAAATTACTGACACCGTGCATACAGTCCCATGGCAATCCCGCGATAATCCAGGCAATCGTTGCCTTAAAGCTCAGTCCATAGAGGATTGCCTGTGCCGGGGCGTACAATGTTCCGAATAAAAAACCATGTGCCGCGCATACCGTCATGTACACGATAGGCTGAAATTTTTTCGGCATTTTCTTTGGAAGGAGCATGACCGCACCCCAAAGAATCGTCCACAAATATAAATAAGGAACCCACCACGCGGCAAAACCACAAAAAACACCATTTAAAATTACATAAGTGTAAATGGGATACAATGCCTTTTTTCTGTATACAACCGTAAACGCGACTACAAATACACCAAGCAGATGCACGTTAGGCAGCAATTCCATAAGAAGCTTCGAAGCATACATGACGGCTCCAAGCATTCCAAAAACGGCAATCTCCTTAATCGTAAGCTTCATACCTATTCAACCTTGAAGGAATAGCTGTCTCCATCCTTTATCGGAGTGGCGTCGACACCGGTGGATGCATATTCATCATTGATATAAAATGCCCAATATACGCCGTCCGTGTCATAATCCGCGGTGATGCCGTTGACCGATTTTACATAGAGGCCATACTCGCCATCCTCCCCGTCAATCAGTTCAAGCTCTAGCAGGGCTTCCCCCACTGTTTCTTTGTCGGTGTGAATTTCAAATTTCGTTTCATTCCCGTCCTTGTCCACCACGGTAAAAAGAAATTCCGTGCTGCCCTCTCCAAGCTGTGTTTCATCCGATTGGACATTGTTTTCTGCCGGGGCATTTGCTTCCGTTTTTGTACCGGAGGGTGCATCGTTCCCCGCGTTAGTGTTACAACCCGTTGTATACAGCGCCATAGCCACAATAAGCGCAATACAAAGGATGAGTGATGATAGTTTTTTGCTACGTTTCATTTGCATATCCTTAATCTCCTTTGAATTTTAGTTCCTCCCTAAAACCGGCACTCGCAGTGATACTCAAATGAGAGGATTGTCTTGCTTGGATGTTTCGACTTGGCATTCTATTGACCGGCCTTCTCAGATCTCATCCAATGGCGTTTCCCCAAATTGTGGCTTTGGGTAAGGTGAATAGTTACATTACACATGCCTCACGGCGACGGGCTCGTATAGGATTTGCACCTATTTCCCCAAACAATACGGGTTCTATTATAAGGTTTTACGGCCGTCTGGTCAACAAAAAATTTCCAGATGGGCCGTATTTACTGACTCAGGAAGAAAAAATAGCGAAGAAAAGAAAAAAATAGTGATGTGTAGGAAAGGAAGCAAATTTGTCTATCTCCAAGCAAGTTTGTTTCTGTGCTTTTCCATAGAGAAAAATTATAATAAAAAAAAGATGGCGGGTGAACAAGGGTAGAAAGGAAAACAAAAAATGCGTAAAACGAACAAAGAAATTTATGAAGTAAAAAAAGAGTGGGATTTTCAGGATTTATATATTGACGTGGAAGAATGGAGAACGCGGGAACTTTCCGATGGATGTGAAGTGCCGTATTTATATGTGCATGGGGGATTTGGAAAAAAAGCGGTGAAATTTGTTTTTTGCTTCCCGGAAAAAAGCGCGTTCAAAGGAAGGTTTTTTCAATATCTTTCTCCATTCCCGGGACCGGATGAGGAGTTGGCTTCCCTGAACAAAACCGGAGAGGATGACCAGATTGGCTTTTGTTTACAAAATGGTGCTTATTTCGTAGAAAGCAATATGGGTTCAAAGCAAATGTTTGGTGGGAGCAAGGAGCCGAGCCTTGTGTGGAAGTCCAGTGCCGCGGTGGCGGAATATTCCAGAATAAAGGCAATGGAATTATATGAATGCGAGCGGCCGTATGGATATGTACATGGCGGAAGCGGCGGCGCATACAAGGCACTCGCATGTATCGAGAACACAAATGCATGGGACGGGGCGGTTCCCTATGTAATTGGTTCGCCGGTTTCACTTCCAAATACGATTACGCTTCATGCGCAGGGGCAGAGGACGTTGCGCCGGGTATTTGGGAAAATAGTTGACGCATTGGACGCGGGCGGAAGCGGCAACATGTATGATGGACTGACAGAAGACGAGGCAGAAATGCTTAGGGAAATTACCGGTATGGGATTTCCACCGCGAGCGTGGTTTCTGGAAGCGGAAGGATTTATCTAC
>CATLEQ010000166.1 GCA_949915905.1 uncultured Lachnospiraceae bacterium
CAGCCCCACCATGGCATACAGCTGGCGCAGTTCAAACTCTTCCTTGATCAATCCCTGAATCCGTCCTATGAGCAGCGGGGAGAGCAAGTCGTACACAATAGAAAACAGCATGACAAAAAATACCAGCACAAAACTCTTCCAGTAAGGTCTGGCATACCGCAATAGGCGCCGGACAATTTCCCCGTCCGGCATCTTCCGCTCTTTATCCGACTCATCCTTTACCTTCCCAAGTGCCATATAGGCCAACAGGAAGACAATCGTAAAAGCTCCGATAATGGCACCCACAATCAATATCGGCAAATACTCATTCATTACGGTCATCTCCTTCCTCCTCCAGTTTCTGGAGATCCACCATCCTCTGGTATTTTGGACAAGACTCATACAGTTCCTCATGAGTGCCCGCCGCCACCAATTCTCCATCGTCAATGAATAGGATCTTGTCCATCTTTTCAATCGTAGTAACACGATGAGCAATCAAAATGGTAGTCTTGCCTTTTCTGGCCGTACGCAGATTTTCCAGAATTGCGGCCTCGGTCTTTGTATCCACCGCAGATACGGAATCGTCCAGAATCAGTATGGGGGCATCCTTCATCAATGCCCGGGCAATGGAAATCCTCTGTTTCTGACCGCCGGAAACCGTGACTCCCCGTTCGCCCAGAACGGTGTCGTAGCCCTCCTGGAACTCCTTGATATTATCGTGCACGTCCGCGAGTCTGGCGGCCCGGGTCACGGCCTCGCCGTCACGCCCTTCCACCCCGAATGCAATGTTATTTTCAATCGTATCGGAGAACAAAAAATTGTCCTGCGGCACATAGGCGCAGCACGCTCTCAAATCCTGAATTTTCACGTCATTTATATCCACGCCATCCACAAACAACGTGCCGTTTGGCACATTATAGGTGCGCAAAATCAAGTCCACCAGAGTTGTCTTACCGGAACCCGTTTTTCCTACCAGACCCACATTTTCCCCGGCCTTGATGGTGACGGATACATGTTTCAATACGTCCCTCTCACTGTCCGGGTAACGGAAAGACAAATCGCGAAACTCAATGTCCCCCCGGACATTTTTCAAATCCTTCGCATCTTCCTTGTCTGTCACGTCAACCTTCGCGTCCAACAACTCCCCCAGACGCTCCAAAGAAGCCTTGCCCCTAGACGTCATGTCAATCAGCTCGGAAACCGCCATGATTGGCCAGACGATGGCATTAAAATAGCCGATGAATTCCACGAGCTGCCCCGCGTTAAACCTTCCCCGATACACCAGATATCCGCCATAACCCAAAATCACGCAGACAACGCTCTCCACGAACAGCGTCACCATAATCCGCAAAAGTACGGAGGACTTGGTATGGTCAATATTGGCCTCCTCGTTCTCCTCGTTCAGCTTCCGAAAAGCCATCAGCTCCTTCGCTTCTTTGACAAAAGCCTTGATTACCGCGATGCCGGAAAAACTCTCCTGGGAGAAATCAGAAAGCCTGGAAAAGGCTTCCTGGCGTACGTCCCATTTTTTCATCATCTGTTTGCCGATTATCGTGGCCGCCGCCAGCAGAAAGACCATGGGAATCATGGACAAAAGCGTCAGCATTTGGTCCATCCTCCACATATTCATCACTGCCAGCGCTCCCAGCAACAGCGCGTCGAAGAACATCATGACACCCCAGCCGAAGCACTCCTGCACGGTATCCAAATCATTCGTAAAAAGGCTCATCAAGTTTCCCACCTTGTTGACCTGATAATACTCTCGGCTCAAATCCTTCGCATGATCAAACATGCGGTTGCGCAGATCCGTCTCCAGGCGCACCGCGGCACCGAAAAAGCATACCCGCCACAGAAAGCGGCCAAAGACCATGGCCAGAATGATTCCCACCATCGGCATGCAGATTCCATCCAACAGAAAATCCATGTCAAATGCCGTCCAGACGCCGGCCACGCTGACACCGCCATCATTCATTCCATTGATAATCATACGATATAGCTTGGGAATTTCCAACTGCAGGTAGTCCACCATGACCAGCGCGACCAACCCTAACACCAGCCAGCCGGCATATTTGAGATAATATCGATTAATATGTTTGCCAAATATCATATGTCTTTCTTCCCCCCTAAATATATAACCGCTCCGTCACTCAATTATATAAAATATGGGAAGAAATGTAAAGAGCGACGTGCAGTTGTTTGGACGTCCCAAGGCCATGCATTTCCATGCAAGCATGAAACGCATGACCTTTTTACGCTTGTATCATCAAATAACCTGAAATTCTTTCCATTTTCCCGACTTCTGACGCCAGATAAAAATAACCGCGCGAATTACCCAGTCGCAGACCATGGCGACGGCGATCCCGACTACGCCCAGGTGAAAAACAATCCCCAACAGATACGATAAAAACAGCCTTCCCGCAATCGTGGATAGAACGGAAACATACATCGTGAATTTTACATCCCCTGCCGCCCGAAGTCCGTTGCTGAGTGCCCCGGAAAAAGGAAAAGCAATTGCATTGAATATATTATGGATCAATACCAGCCAGATTACAAGTTGTTTTGTCTGCGGTTCTAACGCATAGAACCGCAAAAACAGCGGCGTAAATAAAAATACCAGAAAATTCCACACCGAGGACAGTAAAAGCGTTATCTTTGATAATTTTGTAAGATAATACTCTGCCGCCTCCGTATCCTTATTACCCATGCACTGTCCAACCACGGTGATAAAGGCCGGCCCCATTGCCACGCCTGCCAATGCCGCCAGAGACCAGATGCTCTGCGCCACGCCGTTTGCCGCTATCTGATAAGTGCCGAAAAGCGCGACAATGCTGCTGAGTGCCACTTTCACTAATTGGAAAATCCCGTTTTCCACCCCGTTCGGTATTGCAACCTTCCATATCCGTTTCAGGCAGGTCGTATCCCATTTGAAAATCCAGTTGGCCGCATAAACCACCTCATTCTTTTCCCCGAAGGATACCTTTCTGCCATTCGGCATCCGCAAGGAAATCCGAAAGCATAGAACCGTAATGGCAACCGCAGAAAATGTCCTCGCAATCAAGGACGGCCATGCCACGCCTCCCACCCCCGCGTGAAGTACAAACACGCCTATCACATTACCGACCACGTTAATGATATTTGACAGTACAGACAGATACATAGTCACATTTGTCTTCCCAAGGCTCCGGTAAACTGCCGCACCGGAATTATAGATTGCCAGTGCCGGGTAAGAATAGGCTGAAATTTTCAGATAAGTGACACAAGCATCCATAACAGAATCCTCCACCCTGCCGAAAAGCAGACGAAGCATCCCTTTGCTTCTAACCAATACCAATACCGCAATCAATAGGGAAAAGACGGTCCCAAACATCAAAAGCTGGCTGACAGACCTTCCTGCATTCTCGGAATCCTTCCTGCCAACATACTGGCTGATCACAACGGCTCCGCCGGAGCCAAAAGCCGTAAACAAGTAGATGAAGATCGTGTTAAACTGATTTACCAGAGAAACGCCCGATACGGCCGCTTCCCCCGCATAACTGACCACAAGCGTATCCGCAATCCCCACAAGCATCACCAATAGCTGCTCCAAAAACAACGGAACAATCATTTTCTGCAGGTCTTTTGCTGAAAACGGCATCTGCTTTTCCTCCATTTCCTCGCCTCCCCACAAGCCGTGATTGTAGTAACGGCTTCTCATTGCCATAAAAAAATATAGGTGTAGAAAAGTGTGTCGCATCTTTTCTGCACCTACATTATAGATTCGTTTTTTGCTTATATCAAATACCTGATTTTTATATTCTCTTATGCCTAAAAAGCATTTTATGAATTCTATAAACTTTCTCATTGCAAGGATCACGCACTATACTTCTCAATCTTGCAAGTATGCTTTTTACTTTTCTCGTCATAACTAATGCCGACCATCAAAATATCGCCGCCATAATCTTTTAGTCCGTGTGGATAATCCCTATTTTTTATCTGTTCAATTGCCCCCTCGTTCGTCTTATTCCATTTCAATTCAATGAGAATAACCGGCATGGAAGATGCCTTTTTGGGAACAAATACCACGTCGGCATACCCATGTCCGGATGGCAGCTCTTCAATTTTTATAAACTCGTCCACACAACTAATATAGGCAAAACGAATCGTGCTACGCAACGATTCCTCGTTATTATACCTTGACGGACTCGAAGAGTCCGCTGGCGCGAAGCGCATCAAATGCGGGATGCCCGGATGGGTATAAAACAACGGGGTGACTCCCGCCTTGTGCGCCTCTTCGATTGCGGCCGCTACTGCTTCTTCCTCCATGGCAAGCGTCTGCCGTAACAGATTATCCGAACTTTGTATCAATTTTGCCACTTCCGTATGTCTTCCCGCAACTACCGCACGGACAAATTCCTGCTTCACTTCTTCATTTGGAATATACGTGGTCTTCTTGACCGAGTCATAAGCAAGATACCCCAGATGAATCAGCAACGTAAGAACGTCATCCTTCCGCTTAATATTTGTCATGTCATTTTGAAATGTATCCGTGTCTACCGGAACATGCGCCCCGCCCAGCATCTGGACAATCGCCTCTTTCAGTCCGTCCTCATCCAAATCAATATATATTTTCAATGATTCATATGTTTCCGTCCTTGCCCAGTAACTGCCGAACTCGTCATTTTTGACCGCCTCGATCACCGAATTCGGATTGTACACGGATTTCAGGCGGCTGAACGAATATCCGTCATACCAGTGCTTCATCTCCGAAAAATCCACGTCATATTTTTCACAAAGTCCCATCACTTCCGGCTCCGTGAATCCCACGTACTCCACCAGCCGCCTCGGTGTCAGCATCGTATATTCCCGAAAGTCCGAAACCGCCGACTGCGAGCCATATCTTTTGATGGGAAGAATCCCGGTCATATAGGCCGCCTCAATCATCTTGTCCGTCTTTCCGCTGTCCTTAAACAAGCCGCGAAGGAGCTGGACGTAAGAATCCAGCAGGTACTTGTCATCCTTCGCCTCACGGAACAAGGCGTCCCATTCATCTATGATAAAAATGAATTTTTGTCCGGTAGCTTGCGACACCTGGTAGAGCATTTCCGGCAAATCCTTTTGCGGCTCCACCTCCGGATAAGCCTCCGCCAGTTCTTTTATCACCTCGTCCTGAATATTTGCAACGACGTTCTGCATTTCCTTTTTGATAAACGCACGGGAAATAAACCCGGTGATATCCAGATAAATCACGTCATATTGATTCAAATATGTTTCAAATGATTCATCCTTTGATATCTCCAACCCTTCGAACAATTTCCGGGAATCACAGCCCTTGTCATAATACGCGCACAACATCTTTGCCGCAAACGACTTGCCAAAACGACGTGGCCTGCTTACACAAGTCAATTTATCCATGGTTCCCAACGTACTGTTAATAAAAGAAATCATCCCCGTCTTATCCACGTACACACCTTTTCTCATAGATTCAAATCCCGCATTTCCAACGTTTAAATAACTTCCCATGCTCCTGCACGCTCCCTTCCGTTTCGGCCTCTATACGATCTTAGTACCCATTATATAGAATGCCGGAAAAAAAGTAAAGGATATGAAAGAAATAAACGGAATCCTACCGCTCCAACCGGAAAATTGTCACGCTTTCCGCTTCCGCGCAGAACGCAAACACCTGCTCTTCTGCCTCTGCCGGTTCCACGTCTTCATATATCAGCCGCGATGCCGCCTCGATTTCCGCAAGCTGGGCTTTCGTCGGATAAGTAGGCTTTCCTTGCACCTCCCACACGCCAAACGGGTTACAGTGCTTCGAGTCAATCACGGCCTTTTTCACACTCTTATACGCGCCGCTGACGGTAATCTCCATTTCCTCCGCCTGAATGTCACGCTCCTCGATATCATGGTTGTAGGCAAATACCATCACCGCCTTCTCGTCCGCAAGTGCCAGCACTTCCGCGGTACGGTGGTTGTCCCCGCTTACCAAAAGCCGCTCCGCTCCCGCCTGATGCAAAGCTTCAAACAAACGGTAGGACGGTTTCGGAATGCCATAGACGTTGACCAGTCCGAATTCATTATTAAACGGAAGCCCGTGCAATCCCATTTCCTCAAAAATATCCGAAATGCACCAGTAAGAATACCCCTCGACCAGACCTTCATTATAGGCAAACACCTGCGTGACTCCTGCCGCCGCATAACTGGTATCATAATGTCCCACGTTCCACTCGGTATAATAAAGCGGCAACGCTCCTGCCTCTTCCTTGGCCTTCTTCGTGAGCTGATACAAGATGTCACGCGGATTTTTGTTCTCGCGGCCAAACATTTCCGCCATCATCTCCTGCACCTTCTCTGGCCCTAATTCCAGCATCTTCTTGATGGATTCCTCGTCCAGCCCCTGACCCTTTGTTCCCGGCCCGTTCATGCCTGCCCGAGACAGCGGGTCGTCACTCGGATAATGATGCGTGGAAATGAAATCCAACGGCACCTTGTTCTCCTCACAAAACGCTTTCAACTCCGGTATCCACATATTGTTGGAAGTCGCCGGCCCTCCCACTCTCAAGGTCGCTTCCACCTCCTTGATGGCACGCGCGGTCAGCTCATACAAATGAAAATAGTCCTCCATCGTCCCGTCAAAGAAAAACCGCAGGTTTGGCTCGTTCCACACTTCGAAAAACCAGCTTTGCACTTCTTTCAAGCCATAGCGGTCAATCAAGTGGCTGACCAACTGCCGAATCAGATTCTGCCATGCACCGTCCTCCTTTGGCATGGTCACATTCCCTTTATAATGGAAGCATGTCGTCTTTCCGCTGGCAATCGCCTCCGGCATAAAGCCAAGCTCGATAAACGGCTTCATCCCGGTTTCCAGCAGGAAATCGAAAATGCAGTCAATGTTAAAGAACGAAATCTGCGGCTCGCCAAACGGCATCATCGGCGCAATCACCACGCTCATGTCATCATCCAGCAACCCGTGGAAACGGATATACTCGAATCCGATTTCCTCATGCGCCTTGCGAATCTGCTGACGCACGTCCTCCCTAAGAAGCGTCGCCGCATGGCAACTCCCCACGCATTTTTCCCAGTAATGCGGATAAGGCCTTCCCGCCCTCGTCCCGTCCACATAATATTTTACCGCCATTTTTCCTTCTCCTTTCTAAGTAAGTTTTCATTACTACGCACAATCACCTTAACACACTTCCTCTTTTCATGCATCTAAAAATTTGCTAAAACTGTCATTTTTTGGTACTCCCGCATAACTTATTTCCCTTCTCGCATAATTCATAAATCTCGTCATACTTCGCCTCGATTAACGGCCTCACTTTTTCCGTTTGCTCCTCAAGGACTCTCCGATACAGAAAATAGGGAACAATCCAGCCCAAAAATCCCGGCACGGCAAGAATGATACACAGAATAATGTAAGGCGGCTGCGCCGTCACCGCAAACGTGGAACCCGCCATAAAGGCCGTCCCGATAATCGCGAGTGACAAGGCACTGATCGTGGCCGTTGATTTTTTCCTTCTCTCCAACACTTGTATTTCTTCCACGCAGGCTTCAAAATTCCTCTGCAGTCTGGTCAGTTCCACTTTATTGACAATTTTGCGGTCACGCCGCAAATGAATCACCATCTTCTGCCCGTTCACGTTTCCTCTCGTAGTGCCTGCATTTCC